>CAJXUM010000812.1 GCA_913060855.1 uncultured Lewinella sp.
GATCAGCCTCGGTCTCGTGGGCTCGGAGATGTGTATAAGAGACAGCCAATAAGCAATAAGACCAAATACTACAATAAGCGCATCATCAATGAAGCGATTGAAACGGTCAACCAGTTTCACCAAATCATTTCAAATGATGAAAACCCACAAATCAAAGCTTTCTGGATTAATAAGGTTCTCGAAAAGAAACTACAGACTAAGCTCAAAGACATTGGCCAGCTTATTCGGGAAAAGGACTACTCATTGGCTTATATCGATCCGAAGAAAGCACCATTCGACCAAGATCAGGATCACAAATCAAATACTTACGTGATGCAGCTTCTGAAGACGGCCTATATCTTTATCTACCTTGAAATTCAGGAAGCATTTAAACAAAGTGTAAATGATTTCTTGATCATTGACGATTGCTTCACTCAGTTAATAAAAGAACCTATTCCAGACAAAACCTATATCACTGAAAATACAGTGATTGAAATAGTAAAGACTCAGCCCAGAAGTACCACAACAGAATTAAGAGCAACCTCCTCATATTCCTTCACTTATAAACAATACGATACAAACCCGGATAACCTCAAGGACTTACACGACAGTCTTAAAAAGAATAATTTCATCTCAACCGAGACCAGCTTACCAGCCTTCAAAAGAATCTTTTCAGGTAAAGAAGTAACCACACCGATTGTCTGGACAGGCAACCTCAGTGAGTTATATTATTTCATCAAGCTAATCCACAATGACAAAAAGTATGTGGAGGATCTAAAGCAAAAACAATGGGAAGTGACTTGTAACTGCTTTGTCCAGGAGAATGAAATCCCTTTTGATCGCAGTAAATTCAGGAGCCAAAAACGCCCAAGTCTAACTGGTAACATCTTGGATACTATTGTAGAACTGCTAAAATAGCACTACTCTGCACTATACTCTTATTGCCAATTTTTAGCTTTTCTTTAGCCTTCCTTCATTCGAAAAGAAGGGTTTTCTTTTCTTTATGCCTACTCTACACTCTGCACTCTACACTACACCTCTGCTGTAAGTCCAAAAACAGCCCTTTCGAGCATCTAATTTCACATTGTCTTCGATAATCGAGGATGACATTTGGCCAGATGTCCATTTCCTAATTCATAATTGATTAAGTCATGGACGAAATAATTGAACGTCTTGAAAATCTCCAACGCCTAATTGAGAGCCAGGGGATTTACACAAAGGAAGTTTTAAACTTCAATGAAGCTTGCCAGTATCTGGAGCTTTCCCAATCTCACTTGTACAAGCTGACAAGTGCAGGGAGCATTCCGCACTACAAGCCCAATGGAAAGAAGCTCTATTTCAAAAGAAGCGAGTTGGAAAGCTGGTTACTACGCAACCGCAATTCCACTCAGGAAGAAATAGACCAAAGAGCTGCGGATTACCTAATCAAGAAAGGGAGGGTGAAGCTATGAGCGAGATAATGGATATGATCTTGACGCTAACTCAAGACATTAAAACAGTCAAAGCCTACCTCCTCAACTTCCATAAATCACGCTTGGAGCAATTCAGCGAGGAATGGATTGATGGACAGGTAGTGATGCAAACGCTACACATCAGCAAAAGAACCCTCCAATCCCTTCGGGATAGTGGGGTTCTTCCCTACAGCCGAATTAATGGCAAATTCTATTACAAGGTTTCTGATATAGAAGCTTTGTTGGAATCCAATTACTCACCTTCAAAATCAAAGCATTATGGAGGTAAGTAGAAAAGCCATTCTCGACAAAACGCACTACGGCTTGAATATCTACGCCTACGTGTTGCGGCAGTACTATCCTGGTGAAACAGTCCTTTCCCTTTCGGGAAGGGACTGCAAACCTGCGAAGAACCCTTTCAATGCTGACAAAAGCACATTGATAATAAAAGTGGTTGACGGTTGTGCTACGCACACCGATTCAGAAGAAGCCATTGCACAAGGCAATATCTTCGACTTTGCAGCACTGCATTTCAACCTCGAAGGGCAAGCCCTTCTCGACAAGCTGAATGAAGAACTGCATTTGCGTATCGGTAAGCAACAAGGTTTTTACGCTCAGGCAGAATCACAATCTGCGGTTGCTATTCCTGAAATAGTCAAACCGGCACCGCCAGTTTTCAGCTATTTCAATAAGCCTGTCACCAACGTAACTCCAAGTCGGCAAGCCTCCTTGGTTGAGGTGTACCACCTTATCAGAGGTAATGAATTTGCTTCGTGTACAAGTACACTCCGCAACATTCCCGATCCGAAGGAAGCCAGAAAGTACAAGGCTCAAAATTTCGATTATGTGACCTTCTCAGGCACTTTCTCAAAGAGAAATGATGCAAACCTTCAAAGACATTCAGGTTTGCTAACAATCGATTTTGACCACATTCAGGACATTCCAACACTCAAGACGGCACTACTCAACGACCACTACTTTGAAACGGAGCTACTGTTTGTATCTCCTTCAGGTGATGGCCTCAAATGGGTAATCCCAATCGACTTGACGCAGGCAAAACACCAGGACTATTTCAAGGCAGTGGCAAACTACGTTTCCCACACCTACCAACTCGAAATAGACCAATCCGGAAAGGACATTTCAAGAGCATGTTTCCTTCCGCATGATTCAGAAATATTCATCAATCCGAAATACTTGTAGGACATGGAAAGAAAAACATTCAATCCGCAGGATTGGCTTAATCAGCCAACCCCGCAACCGAAAGTTACAGAGCAACAAACTTTCAATACAGATTCTCAACCAGACGAAGTAGAACGCATCATCCAAAGCATTGAGGCCAACCGAACAGATATTACCTCCACTTACAGCGACTGGGTAAATATCGGATTTGCTTTCTCAGATGAGTTTGGAGAAAATGGACGTACCTTATTTCATAGGGTCAGCCAGTTTTATCCAGGCTATTCCGCCCCGGAGTGCGACAAGCAATTTGACAATTGCTTGAAATCAAAAGGTAATGGCGTTTCACTAAAGACCTTTTTCTACCTCGCCAAAGATGCCGGAATTGACATCGCACCTCCACGAACAGAAAAACAGGATCAGCGAACTTTCAAAAGTGAAAAGCTGAATGGTAGTCAATCTGAATACCACCAGCCCGAAAATCAGGAACCGGAAGAAATGCCAACCCTTCCAGATTCCTTGTTTCCTGAACTTCCTGAATTTCTGCAAAAGGTTGTGGCTGTTGCCACTTCCAATGAAGAAAGAGATATTCTCCTCCTCGGTTCCCTCGGAGCTATCAGCGCATGTTTACCCAAAGTTTCGGGCATCTATGATGGCAAACGAGTATTCCCCAATCTATTCCTATTCATTACCGCTCAGGCATCTGCAGGAAAAGGCCGCTTGGTGCATTGCCGCCAGTTGGTCAACCCTATTCACAAAGAGTTGAGGGAACAAGCCAAACTCCACAAACAGCACTATGAATTAGAAATGGCAGAATACAACTCCAAGAAGGGCAAAGAAGAAGGTGTCGAGAAACCAGCCAAGCCACCTGAAAAGATGCTGTTCATTCCAGCCAACAACAGTTCAACGGGAGCTTATCAACTTTTGGGTGATAGTGATGGCAGAGGGCTAATTTTCGAGACCGAAGGTGATACCTTGGCCCATGCCTTCAAGAGCGATTACGGAAATTACAGTGATGGCTTTAGAAAAGCCTTTCACCATGAAACCATTTCCTACTATCGCAGAACCGACCGTGAGTTTGTGGACATAGAAAGCCCCTGTCTTTCTACTGTCCTTTCAGGAACGCCAAAACAAGTTTCGGCATTGATTCCCAACGCTGAAAACGGCTTATTCAGCCGTTTCATCTTCTATTTCATGAATGTCCGCCCGGTATGGAAAAATGTCTTTGCAAGCCAAACGGATAACGGACTGGACGATTACTTTGAAGCCTTGGGTAATGAGTTTTATGAACTCTACAAAGTCATCATGCAGGATGAGCCCTGCCAGTTTCACCTTACGGCAGACCAGCAGGAACAGTTCAACCAGTTCTTCGGACAGATACAGGAAAAGTACATGAACCTCCAAGGGCTGTCTCTTATACACATCTGACGCTGCCGACGAAGAGGATAGTG
>CAJXUM010000813.1 GCA_913060855.1 uncultured Lewinella sp.
CTATCCTCTTCGTCGGCAGCGTCAGATGTGTATAAGAGACAGGCATACAAGTACTATAATTACTTACTGCGAGCTGGAGCTCGCCACCTAGGTCGGCAAACAAGCATGAGCTTGTCGCCAACATATATTTGACGAGCAGATAGCTAATCTATCGACCACCCCACTTCAGAAGTTTCCCAAGGCATGGCTGAGCGGAGGTAGTCAAAACATTGCCTATTCGCCCTTCAGTTCCGCCTGCAGCTGCCGCAACTTGGAAGTAGGATCAGCGGCTTTGACCCTCAGCGATTCATCCATTGCCTTGGTCGCCGTGCTCGACAGATACCTCGCTAATGGAATAATCGGTAAAATCTCAGCTCCTCCTTCTATTAGGGTAATTTTTTCTCTTTTTAGATCAATAGGATAAAAAGCGTCAGCCGCATTTTCTAAAAACCAAAAATTCTGGGAATTCACTGCGCGTCGAATACCACCGAGCGTGCTAAGTGGAGCCATCAATTGATTAGAAGGCTTATTACTTGGCGGAGTAGCATCAGCTGTACTGTTACGCATTAAAACGGAGATAATTTTCATCTTCCGATACAGACTACTATCAGGAGCGTTCTCTCTTAGTGCGCGCAATTCCTGTACTAATGCTGCCCCAGTCCGAGCGCCATAGTTGTCAAAATAACCGGCATCTACGAAACTACCTACTTCATTGATCTGCCCAGCAGGATTGATATAGGGAAAACTCGCATTCAATAGATTTGCCGTCACGATAGGCAAGGTCTTGGATGGGTCCACCTTGTACAAGGCATCTAAAAGATCTAATCCAAAATAACTAGTCTCTTGAAGCTTTAAAGGAGAAACCACGGCGTGACCAGCCCCTTGTATATGTGTCATATTAATAAATAATAGCGGACCTGCATCCGTTTTTAATTGAGTGCCAGTAGTACCTTTTTCATACCACAACTCTAGGAAAGGTTCTTTGAAAATATTTCGCGCCTCGCTACCGACTAAGTTCTGTAATTTGTTCGTCCACTCTTTTTCCAACTGTACGGCTCGATTGCTGCCGAGGGGAAGTCCCAATACATCTTTTATCAGATCGGCTCCCATCAATAAAGTGAGAGAAGAGGAGAGGTAATTGGTGGTAAACATCGTATCCAGTAAGGGATTCATACGGTCTAGGTCAACACCTGCTTTAGTCATCGCATAGTAGGTACAATTCCCCGTACTCCCTCCGGAGGCTCCTGTCATCGCCAAAAGGTGATTGTCGTAGTAACCAGGGATCTCTTGCGATAGATAAGTATGGATACTCGCTGTCCAGTAGGCAGCTCTCGATCCTCCTCCTTCGGCCGAAACAATTATGATGGGAAAAGAGTCATTCGGATGTTGCTTCAAATAGTCCTTAATATGATCTTCACGTTTATTTACCCATTCCGAAAAATAGGATTTCATGTCTTTGCGCGTATTAGTATCGATTTTATTTACGACATAAGTCACCTCATGGTTGCGAAAACTGCTAGTGATGCTCCCTACAATAAATACCCCCAGGATAAGAAAGAAAACCATGGAAACATTATTTCGCAAGCCCCACAGGCTAATCATATATAAGGCCGTCAAATAAAATACAAAGGCAAGATTGGCACAAACCAAAGGATTCATCATTTGCGATAGCGAAGGAAAAATATTGATCAGAATAAACAGAAAAGATAAGAATAGAGCCAATATCCCCAATGGATATCGAACATTTGAGTCATTATTGAGAATGGGTATCCATTTCCTGCAAATGGTAAATACCAAAAAAGCCAGGCTTAAGAGTAAGGAGGCCGTAAATAAGTAGGGCAAATCTTCAAAGCCCCCACGTTTGGTGAGCATGAGCAGAAGGAGGGCAATTCCAGTCAATAAAAAGTAGGCAAAAATAAAGTACTTGCTCCCTGGCCTTTTCTTTATTTTTCGTTCCACCCATTTAGTCACATTATACAATAATGGTTTTTCCCCTTGTTCGAAAATAAGAATCGTTAATAACGACAAGGCCAGAATTCCAAGGACCACATAAGCAGGTATATTCCAAGGAAATCCATCCGACCCCATTTCATTGGCTACATTCAAAATACCCAGCGTGACAATGAATAGTAAGGAGCTAGCCAGAATACGTGGAATCATTTCTTTGAATTGCTTGTCATAACAAGCCTCCCGATCATAATAATCGCTTTCGTTGTCATAATCCATGGTATGCCCCTTCAGGTCAGCCGTTAAAAACTCCTTCCAAGTTTTTCTTTCTGCCGCAGGCAATTCTTGGTCAGTATAGGATACTTCTTGCTTATCGGCTGAGTAATCATCATAACCAGCTTCACCCTGATGATGCTCACTGTTTTCCTTGTAAAAAAACCGCGGCATATACCAACAGATACCAGCCAATGTGATCAAACTTGCAAAAAACAAACCGATTTGTAGGTGATTTTCTTGGTTGATGGTAAGCAGTAAATCTTTGGCTTGCGGAAAAGTCCAGTAGAATAAATAAATAATGATAAGCAATAAAATCCCATAGATATTGGCCCGCACTACCTCTGTCAGTAGGCTGAAGCGGGTGGATAAAGAGCTGAAAAAATTGATTACCCGCTCTCCGAATGAGCGAGAAGTCCCTTCTTTATCTTTCATAACAACTTGGTTTTTAGTCTACCATAAAGCTATGGAAAAAATAAATCAAGTTGCTCCACATTTTCATGTGGTTCAGAAAGGGGCCTAGGCCGTCAGACGCTTCATCAGCCCGTCAAAATTGTAAGATTGGTAGGTGAGGCACTCCACGGTGTATTCTTCCAGGACTGTCGTATTCAGTTGCGGAGCAAGTCCGATGCCTTGTAAAACGGTATCGGTGGCAAAATGACCATTCGGTTGTTGGGCTAAGGAAGGAGTAACAATATCTTTTTCCAATAAGAATTCGCCTAAGGCACCTTCATTGGCACTCATGGGACCGGCCAGATGGGTCAGTAGTATACCCGCTGCTGTGAGCAGGCTCGTTTCACCAAAATGGGCACCTAATTGACAAGGAACTTCATAAGAAGCCGCCAATTGATAAATAGCCAAGGCTCTGAATATCCCGCCTAACTTCGATACTTTTAGATTGAAGTGATTGCTGATTTTGTTTTCTAGTAGATAACGTGCTCCTTGCACATCCAATAAGGATTCATCCGCCATGATAAAAGCATCCTGGCCAAAATGGTGGGTCAATTTTCCCATTTCCTCCAATTGTTCAGCAGGCAAAGGTTGCTCAAATGAATTCACCCCAGCCGCTAAAAAGGAAGGGATAAACTCCTGGGCCTGTGCAAGGCTCCAACCCGCATTTACATCTACTCGAATACTTATTTGGTCGCCAAAGCACGCTCTTAAGAGACTGATATTATCCAGATTGTCGGCCAGTTGATCCGACGCTTTCAACTTGAGACTACTCGGTTGTAAGGATCCGATTTGTTGTAACAGTTTCTCCAGTCTCGCTGGTTCCAACATAGGAATAACCTGGCTATAGGTGATACTACCCGTTTCTGATTGAATCCCCAACAAATCACTCATCGATTGCTGCGCTCGCTTAGCCATCGCATCCAAGCCAGCCAATTCTAGCGCACAAATGGTGGAGGAACCCACTCCCAATCCAGCCCAGTTTACCAATTGCTTCTTCCAACCCTCCAAACTCTCAATATCAGCTGTAGCAAATTGAGGCGCAATCGCCTTTAAATCCTTTTGCATACTTTCCAAGCTCTCTTGTGTCACATACATTCTAGGACAGGCTTCCCCATAACCGATGGTACCGTCCGACAAATGCAATTCTAGAATCACGGAAGAAGAGTGGCGGGCAGATCGATTGTTGGATTGCGAAAATTGAAAATTCAGTGGAATGTTAATCGATCGACAAAGAACCTTGGTAATTTTCATGCCTACTTAGAATGAGTATTTACCCTGACAATTTTTGTGGGCGAGGAATCGCAGTGGCTATTCCTTAGTTGCACCACAAAAACCGACAGAGAAAAATTGGGTTCTGTCTCTTATACACATCTGACGCTGCCGACGAAGAGGATAGTGTAGATC
>CAJXUM010000814.1 GCA_913060855.1 uncultured Lewinella sp.
ACGAGATCAGCCTCGGTCTCGTGGGCTCGGAGATGTGTATAAGAGACAGTACTTCCTCCGGCAAATTGAGCCCCTAGGCGACTATCTGCTCCTGCTTGTATCACCTTCACTTCTTCCCATTTCACCTCCAACTCCTCGGCAATAATCATGGGTAATGAGGTCTTAACCCCCTGCCCGATCTCTGGGTTTTTAGCTACAATATGAATACTGCCATCTGTACCTATTTTGAGGTAGGCATTGAGTTCGACCTGGCTGACTTCAGGAGTCGATGAAGATTGACCCGGTAGTTGGAAAGCAAGGACAAGCCCTGCACTAGATAAACCACTGAGTTTGATAAAACGTCTTCTATTGATATGCGTTGTCATGATTTCACTTTGAATGGACGAAAAATTACTTAGACAAATGAATAGCTCTATCAATCGCTTTCTTGATACGAGGATAGGTACCACATCGGCACAAATTACCTGACATAACCGCTGCCACCTCCCCTTCATCAGGCGTAGGATTGGTCGCCAATAGAGCCGACGCTGTCATGATTTGTCCCGCCTGGCAATAGCCACATTGGGGTACATCCATTTCCATCCAAGCCTGCTGTACAGGGTGGCTCCCATCTTCAGATAAGCCCTCTATCGTTTGGATTTTAGAACCGACAGTTGCTGATACCGGTAATACACAAGAGCGAATTGCTGCTCCATTCAAATGAACCGTGCAAGCTCCACATAAGGCTTTTCCGCAACCAAATTTGGTGCCTCGCATATTGAGTTCATCTCGTAGGACCCAAAGTAAAGGCATGTCGGGATCGACATCTACCTCCTGCTGTTTTTCATTAATTGTTAAAGTAAATTTAGCCATGGTGATTTATCTTTTAGA
This sequence comes from uncultured Lewinella sp., assembly GCA_913060855.1. GTDB lineage: Bacteria > Bacteroidota > Bacteroidia > Chitinophagales > Saprospiraceae > DT-111. The sequence goes on from CAJXUM010000814.1 coordinate 871, forward strand.
TTAGATACTCCTCTCTCTCGAAAGGAGAAGATTAGTGTAAGGCATGTTGAAATAATAAATTTGCATTCTTTGACTTGTTATTTTGCCATCGTGCTACGTTAAAAAGCCTCGTCAATGCGCTGCATTGCCTACGTTTTTCGCCTTGCCTGATGACAAAATAACTTCGCCCAAAAAAGCAATTTATTAATTCACCATGCCTAATAGATCAAAGTCGTCAGGATGACTGGTTTGCCTACCCTATGGCCGCTACCATTCCCGCCTTTGATCCTTTGATAAATCGGCGCTGAAAACGCCGTGCGAGCGGATAGGTAAGTTGAGTCAGCCAGATGCCAGGCTTGGAATAAGCATTGATCTCATACCACACTTTCCCTGCTGCATCCTGGTAGACCCCAAAATACTCTTCCCCTTTTTCTACATGCCCTTGGACGGTTCCATATCCGAAACCAAAGCGACGCGGCTCATCTACGGTGTAAATAATCCGGCAAGGGTTGGCCCACCAGAACCCCAGTAGGCGGAATAGAACCAGCACCAACTGTCCCTTTTGAATTGGGGCTTGGGCGGGGTATAACTTGGTCCAAGAGGAGGGGAATATCTGCCACTGCGAAAGAGCTGTTTTGGCTTTTTCAAATGCTAATTCGCCCTCTCCGAGGTAGACTTTATTTCGATCATGATCATAGCCGGCCGGAAAGTCTTGCTGAGATTGCCCTACTTCGGGATAGGAGTGAGGGAGGAGATTAAGTCGAGCAGATAAGTCGCTCAGTTGTTCGTCATTTGGAAAGAAAGGCCAAGCGTACATAGGTATCGTTTAAAAAGATAACGAATTTTGATTTCAATTGTTTTTGAAAGTAATGAAAATAATTGAATCCGCCCGCTAATGTTGATTGTTTTACACCAACAATTCCACGGCATTGACCACCAACAATACCTAATTCAATATCGCATACAAAATTTGTACCACCAAGATTTTAGTAATCACCGAAATAGGCAGCATTAACGTATAGCCAATAGTCGGTAGTTTATTGCCACATTCCTGCAAGGCATAATCCAGAATGGCGGGTTGATTGGCCACCATTCCAGTGAGGAAGCTAAATGGAATACGTAGAAGTTTGAACCCAATAAGCAGGGTCGCGAAGGCACTAACCAAGCTAATAATAGCCCCACATAGGAAAATGAGGAGGCCGCCACCTTCGAGCAAAGTAGCTAGAAAAGTATGGCCAGAACGAATACCGATACCGGCCAACAGTAGAATGAGGCTGAACTGCCGTAAACTCAGATTGGCACTATAGGGGAGTGTCCAAACAATGGAGCCCGTCCGCCGGAGATAGCCCAAGAATAAGGCTACGATCAATGGCCCACCTGCAGATCCTAGGTTAAAGGTAATACCGCCAGGCAGATTGAAATCGACCATTCCCAACAGCAAGCCCAAGGCCATTCCCACCCCAAAGGAAAATAAATTGATATGACTAAGGGCTTCATAGGAATTGCCAAAGAAGGAATTGATGGCCGGTAAATCTTGTCGTCGGGCAACAATCTGGATGCGATCACCTAGTTCCAATATGGTTTCGCCGTTGGCTAAAATGGATACATCGCCGCGCTGTATACGGGTGATGACGGCGGGGTATTTTTCTTGTAAATTGAGCGAAGCTATTTTTTCTCCTGCTACATTGGGATTGGAGACGAACAGCCCGCGGATATCGTACATTCGACGATCATAAGCGAGTGGATTCGCCGAAGATTGACCGAGAAAATTAGTGACTTTATCCATCACGCTGGCTCCACCTATGATGACGATTTCATCATTCACATGGAGGCGGGTATCCCAAGAAGCCAAGGTAACTTCCTCTCCTCGCTTCAAGCGACCAAAGACGATCCGGCCATGAAAGCGATGGAATAGCTTACGCACTTCCATATCGATAGCTTCAGCTTCGGTAACTAGAATGGTACGACTGGTAATGATTTCGTTGATCGGGTAATCTTGCTGTAACTCCTTTTCTTCGGCCCTGTAATTGATCCGAAAAATCTTCTGCATCAAGGCAATCATGAACATGACACCCAATACCCCCATTGGGTAAGATAGCGAGTAACCGACCACTGCATTTTGAGCAATATCGCTAAGGTCCTGGGAAGGAGCGGTGCGTTGAATGAGGTCTAAGAGACCGGCTAGTGCTGGTGTATTAGTCGTACTTCCCGCAAATAGCCCCGCGGCGGTGGCTGCATCGAGATCGAATAAGAAAAATAGACCTACGGTAATAGCTGCGGATAGCGTCAGCATGGAGATAACAAAGAGAATATCCCGAAATCCCCGCCTTTTGAACGTGGCAAAAAAGCCTGGTCCACTGCTTAGTCCGATGGTATAGACAAAGATACTTAGTCCTAGGAAAATGACAATTTCTGGTACCATCAGGTCTTTGTCGATGGCCCCGAAACCTAAGCCTACAAAGAGGACAGCCGCTACCCCTAAGCTGGTGCCTTTAATCCGTATACTCCCCACCCAATAGCCGATGGCTGAGACGACAAACAGTAAAAGGAGCGGATTGGCTTTAAATGCTTCAATCATAGGGGGCGAAGATAAGTCTTTAGCCCCGAATGCCTAAGAGACGGAGAAAAAATCGATTCATTTATTTCCGTCAAACTACTAACTAAGAGATGCTGTTTTTTGCCGTACCCAACTTTTATACATCTCAGCGGTCCCATCCTTATTTTTGGCTTGCAATACTTTCTCTCTGAAGGTCTGAACAACTTGCGCCTCGTCCTGTAGCTGCGCCATGCCTAGTCGCAAAAGGTGCGTAGAAAACTTATTCTTTTCTTTACCGAGATAAGCGGCTAAGCGATCGACTAGTGGTTGAGCTTTCGTTAAATCAGGGGCAATTAAACTAAAGTATATGGCTACTTCGACCCATAAAGAATCTTGAAAGGGGCTAGGAAAAATATGGATTCTTTCTTCGAGCAGCTGGATATATTTTGCCGCTCCTTCCCGGTCATGACTATCTACCGCTTTGTAATATTGGTAGTGTAGGGCGGATAAACCAAAGGTGTCATCATAACCGAGTGAGGCCATGACAGCAAGCTCTTCTTCGCCAATATCCTTGGGGCGAAGTCCCTGCTGAATGCGGGCCATCAACTGGAGCAGTGCTTCATAGCTGTCTCTTATACACATCTGACGCTGCCGACGAAGAGGATAGTGTA
>CAJXUM010000815.1 GCA_913060855.1 uncultured Lewinella sp.
CTATCCTCTTCGTCGGCAGCGTCAGATGTGTATAAGAGACAGGAAGGTATTATAGCCAATCCTGCTGGCTTACTCTTTTCCTTGCGACTTCAATATGCGGATAGCAGTTTTCAATACGTTCATTCAGACCGTAGTTGGAAAACATCCATTGATACCTTGGCCAGCCAATGGGAAACACTCACATTTGATGACACAGAATGGTCGAAAGCCTGGCGAGCGGGTACCTTTGAAAAAAGCTATTGGGGTGTGCTCCCTCATTTCAGCTTTGATGCGATTCCCCCCTCCTCTCCACTGATTCGCGCGTCCCTGGTTCGTCAAGATAATTTCATGAAGACACTGGGCCGGCCTGTACGTGAAAATGTAACCACACAGCGAGAAAAGACAGCCACCCTCTTACAATCCCTTTTACTGACCAATAGCACCTTTTTCCATGACAACATCAAGGAAGGAGCAAAGGCCTGGCTCTCTAAATCGGGAGATGATATCATGACATTGATGGATCAACTCTACCTCAATGCACTAGGTCGAAAGCCCACTCGAAAAGAACAAAAAATATTACGCCAACAATTGAATACAGACAACAAGGTAGAAGCCCTCGAAGACATTATCTGGGCTATGGTTCTGCTGCCTGAATTCCAACTGATATAATTTCCCTTCACACATGGATAAATACGAACAAACTCGACGACAATTTCTACAAAAGATGCAGCAGGCCAGTCTAGCCGCTATGGCTGCTAGTGTACCTACGGCTACTTTCTTATCCTCCTGCACCGCCAAACCAGTGGTCAATACGACTGCCGACACCGTCATCTTGTTGTGGATGGCAGGTGGAATGTGCCATACCGAGACTTTCGACCCGAAAACCTATACCCCCTTTGAAAAAGGAATGGAAAGCAAAAAAGTGATTAGTACTTTCCCGACCGTTCCTACAGCCGTGGATGGTTTAAACTTTTCCAAAGGGCTAGAAAGGATTGGTCAAGTGATGGATAGAGGAACTACCATTCGCTCCTATCGAGCCGCGGATTTGGGCCACATCCTACACACTCGGCACCAATACCATTGGCATACCTGTTACGAGCCACCGCAGTCGGTACAAGCTCCGCACCTAGGCGCATGGATCGCCAAGGAATTGGGGCCTGTTAATCCGGTTATACCCCCTTTTATAGATATTGGCCAACGCTTTACCGTAGGGGAAGGCGAGGAACTAAAAGCCTTTCATTCCGCCGGTTTTCTCGGCTCGGCCTTTGGGCCTTTTTTCATTCCCGATCCTTCACGAGGATTGGATAGCGTACGCCCACCAAAAGGGATGGATTTAAAGCGTTTTGAGAGTCGGAATAAACTCTACAAGGATTTGGTCAAGCGCAGTCCTTTTGGGGAATATGGCAGTACCTACCAACAAGAATCCTTATCGCGTTCGATGGAACAGGCTTATCAATTGTTGAAATCACCAGAGGCCGTCGCCTTCGATTTGCAGCAAGAGCCACAAGAAAGCTATGATAAATACAATACGGGGCGATTCGGTTTAGGCTGTTTATTGGCCCGGCGCCTGGTGGAAAAAGGAGCTCGCTTCATTAGCGTAACCACAGAATATGAACCCTTTCTCGGTTGGGATACCCATGAAAATGGCCACTCTCGACTAGCAGGTATGAAAAAACAGATTGATCAGCCCATTGCACAGCTAATTCTCGACTTGGAAGAAAGAGGATTACTCGATCGAACCGTGGTGGTCTTAGCCAGTGAATTTAGTCGAGATATGCTGATGGAAGGACGTCCCGGGCAAACCGTGAGAGATCAAGTACAAGTGCCCGATTTGGTAGAGGACCCCAAACACTATGGTATGCATCGCCATTTCACCGATGGGTGCTCGATTCTAATGTGGGGAGGAGGAATAAAAAAGGGGCATATCCATGGCGAAACGGCCGATGAAAGGCCCTTCAAGGCCATCACCGAACCAGTGGTCATTGATCAAGTACATCAAACCATTTATCACACCTTGGGCATCGCTCCAGAGACCAATTATGAAATTGAACAACGCCCATTCTACACCACTCCAGATGGAGAAGGGAAAGTTTTAAAAGAAATTTTAGCCAGCAGCACGATATGACAAAACAGCCTATTTATCACTTCATCTACTTACTTCTATTTCTGTTTAGCAGCAGTTGTAAATCACCTACTCAACCAATGTCTGAGACTGGGCAGGAATCCTCGCCTAGTTTTAGCAAACATCGCATCCACGACGCCTTCATTGCTGAAGGTGTAGCCGTAGCTGATGTAGATAAAGACGGTGACAAAGACATTCTAGCTGGCTTCCATTGGTTTGAGGCACCAGATTGGCAAATTCATGATATTCAACCGCCACAATCCTTCGATTATAAAACAGCCTATAGCAGTACTTTCGTCAATTTCACGATGGATGTCAACGAAGATGGTTGGCCAGATTTAATTCGCATTGACACCCCTGGCGAAGGCGTGTATTGGTATGAAAATCCCAAAGGCGAAGCCAAGCATTGGCCCACGCATTTCATTGATAGCAGTGCTTGCAACGAAGCGCCGATGCTGGTAGATCTCGATCAAGATGGTCGAAAAGATTTAGTGTTTGCACATGAAGATACGGGGACAATGATTTGGTTCCGCTCGCCTAAGGTCGGACGAAATAGCGAATGGGAGGTCATTCCCATCAGTAAAGAAAAAGCGCTCGGAACCAATAGGTATGCCCATGGCCTTGGATTCGGAGATGTGAACAGTGACGGGCGTCCCGATATTATTATTCGCCAAGGCTGGTGGGAAGCACCGAGCGATCCGACGGAGGTACCCTGGGACTTTCATGAGGTTTCCTTAGGAGAAGCCTGCTCTCAAATGTATACCGTTGATTTTGACAAAGATGGTGACCAGGATATCATTTCGGCTTCCGCCCATCAGTACGGTATTTGGTGGCACGAACAGGTCAAAGAAAAGGGTAATAATACCTTTAAACGGCATCTGATTGATAGTACTTTTTCGCAATCACATGGAGCCGCCTTAGCCGACATCAATGGAGATGGCCTCCCGGATTTTATTACAGGAAAACGCTTCTTTGCCCACAATGGAAAAGATCCTGGCGGTAAGGACGCTGCTGTTTTGTATTGGTTTGAATTACAACGAGAGCCCGATGGTAGCCCGAATTGGGTTCCACATCTGATCGATAGTGATTCAGGAGTCGGTTTACAGGTACTAGTAGAAGATTTGAATGGAGACGGTCGATTGGATATTATTAGTTCTAATAAAAAAGGGGTCCAGTTCTTTTTGCAAGAATAACTCATCCCGATGTAAGCATACGGGGTATCCCCCAAAGCCAACCCACGTTGAAGTGATTTTGGTTACTCTATCATATGCCCCACAATGAAAGGATTTCCGTTACCTGAGCACTTAATCTTTTTTTGGGCGTTGGGGAATACTTAAGCCTTCGAATTCGCCTAAAAAGTCATCCATTTCCATTCTATTCTTAAATATCAACCAATAAAGGCCAACCCAACCATTAGTTCCATAAATACGTCTCATGTCTCGAATAACTGAACTTACCTCTTCCATTTGGAATTGATAGTACTGATCATTTCTCTTTTTCTGAGGAATGGGAAAACTTTCATTTTCTTTGCATAGGAAAATATATTTCGATTTCTTTCCAAGGAAATCATCTAATCCAAATGAATGGGTGTCGGTTTCAGATCTACCATTAAGATATCCACCCCTAAGAATTATTTTGAGTTCTTCTCCGATAGGAATGTTGCTCTTATAGGAGTGCATCGTAAGAACATGAACGGTTGTATATATTCTATTATCTTCTCCCTCAAAGGCTTTAAAGTCTATTATTTCTCCTTCGAAGATCAATGGCGTTTCTTTGACCAATTTCGTACTAAGTTCAAGCTTTTGATCCTGACTTAGGTTTTGGTAAGGTTGTGAAAAAGCACTAGCTGTCAATAATAAGAAAGTAGTGAGTGTTAGGATCTGTAACTTAAGATCTGTCTCTTATACACATCTCCGAGCCCACGAGACCGAGGCTGATCTCG
>CAJXUM010000816.1 GCA_913060855.1 uncultured Lewinella sp.
TCTACACTATCCTCTTCGTCGGCAGCGTCAGATGTGTATAAGAGACAGGTTATGATACGATTTGGGTGAGGGGAGAAGCCCAGCCTGAGATAGAGGTGACTAAATTGACGGAATGGGGGCCGGTCGTATATGAAGCAGATGGAGAAGCCTACCAGGACTTGGCTATGCGTTGGATTGCCCATGACAAACCGACGAAAAAAGAGTTTCATGAGATAGGGACCTTTTACCACCTCATGCGGGCCAAGAATATGGCAGACTACTTTGCCGCACTGGAAGGCTACGACAGCCCTGCCCAGAACTTTGTATTTGCCTCCAATGAAGGAGATATTGCGATTCAGGTAAATGGTATTTTTCCGATCAAGGAAGACCAGCAGGGCCGTTTTGTACAAGCAGGAAATACTTCTAAGAATGCTTGGAAAGGATTTATCCCAAGAGACCAGGTTCCGAAGGTCGTCAATCCAGAAAGAGGCTTTGTTGCTTCGGCCAATCAGCATTCAACCAGTCCGGATTATCCTTATTACTACCTGGGGGGCTTTGATGATTATCGTGGCCGCTATATCAACCAAGAGCTAGCTGCTTTGGATCAAGTGGGGGTAAGCGATATGAAGGCTTTACAGCAAAATAACTACTCACTCAAGGCCAAAGAGGCACTTCCTCTTTTCTTGGCAGCAGTTGACAGCCTTACCCTCTCAGCAGAAGAAATGGCTATTGTGAAGGTGCTGAAAGGATGGGATTATCGCTATGATGCAGAAGATAAAGCTCCGATTTTGTTTGATCTTTGGTTTCGGGAAAGCTATAACCTAACCTTCGATGAACTGAAAAAACCAGCTGAAGAAAGAGCTATTTTGTACCCCGAAGCTTGGCGCTATATTGCCTTGTTTGAGGATATGCCTGATCATCGTTTCTTTGATCAGACAGAAACGGAAACAGTAGAAACTGCCGCAGCTATTGCCAAAATGGCCCTAGCCAAGGTAGCTGAGACCTATAGTTCAAAATTGCAGGAGAAGGATTTTGATTGGGGGCATAAGAAAGGCACCATCGTGGGGCATCTAGGAGGGATAAAAGCCTTTGATTCAGACATGGTATATTCTGGAGGAACAGGAGATGCGCCCAATGCCATCAAGCCGAGGCATGGCCCCTCCTGGCGAATGATCGTAGTGCTAGGCGAAAAAGTAGAGGCCTATGGCGTCTTTCCTGGCGGACAATCCGGAAATCCCGGTAGCCCCTATTATGACAATACGATCAAGGACTGGGCCGAAGGGACCTACTATCCGCTTTTCTTGATGGAAGGCCCGGATGATCCCAGCGTAACACCATTACTAACCTACAATTTGAAATAATGCGTTTTATATTATTAACGGTTGCTATGATTGCGGCGGGCACAGTATTACATCAGTTTTTACCCTGGTGGGCAATCTGGTGCGCTGGTTTACTCATTGGTTTATTGCTGAAAGAAGAGAACGCTATGATGACCTTTTTTATAGGTTTTCTAGGTGCGGCAATCTTATGGGGTAGCTATGCGTTTTGGTTAAACAGTGGCAATGATGGAATAATGGCTAGCCGGATCGGTGCGCTGTTTGGTGGCTTAGGGGCAATGACCTTAATTGCCCTCACAGCGCTCTTTGGAGGACTCTTTGGAGGCTTGGGTACTTTGTGTGCGTACTATGGACGGTCCTTGTTTCACCGAAGTTTATAGGCAAATCGTCTAAAATAATTCCCTGCTGGAAGAATTTTAGCGATAATAGCTCTATATTTAGTAGTGGACTTGTAATGAGCCGCTACAATGAAATACTTAAACATGAGTGTAGATTTTAAATATGAACGGGCAAGGCAGAAGGTAGAAGAAAAGAAAAAATTCTATAAAGGCTTATCCTCTTACCTCGTGATGTGCGTTTTCTTTATCGTCCTAAACACCATCACTTTTTCTGGTGGCTGGTGGTTTATGTGGCCCATGATGGGTTGGGGGATTGCTATTGCCATTAAATATTTCCAACTCTTCGGTCTACCTGGTTTCGAACAATTGGGCTCAGATGAGTGGGAAGAAAAAGAAATGGAAAAAGAGCTAAAACGGATGCGACGCCAGGAGTCAGGGGGACGCGAATACTACCCCGCAGAAGAAGAGGAATTGGAATTGAGAGAGATCAAAACGGAAAAAAGAGGATGGCGAGATGATGAATTAGTATAAAAAAAGGTGTTTCGACACAACGAAACACCTGCATAACTATAAACAAACAAAAAACATTAGCGATTCTGGAACTGTTAATGAAACAGAGGAATTGAAAAAGTGTTTAAAAAAAAAGTTTTTTTTGATCGGATGGACAAATAGATAGTTTTTCACTGGCCGATTGGTGCTTACAAAGCCAGCCGAGAATTAGAATGCTATCATTCGTCTTTCCTTATTCCACATTGTATTTATGGGATTAAATAAGAATGAAAAGTTGCTCTGGATTGGGGTCGTAGCTATTGTCGCCACTTTCTTTTTAATGAGATTTTTTCCCTTCCTGCGATTTGTGCTCATCGCTTTGCTCTTGCTAGTCGCTTTGGGCTTTTCTATCATGGGGCTAGTCACGTTTATCCAGAAAAAGCAGAAAGATCGAGAGTTCAAACGTACTACGGTTGGGCAAGTGAGAAGCCGCATTGAGTACTGTCGGAATCAGATTCAGAAAAATAAGAATGAACTTGAACAAATTCGGCAGGATATCCGTGAACTGGAGAGAGATTTGGATGCGGGGATTGAAATTGCTCCACAACACAAAAGAGAAGGGGAATCATTGATTGAAGGATTTCGGTCAGAATTTAAGTTGCGTCAAACCAAGATCGGTTTTTTCGAAGCTTGTGTACAAAAACTCGAGGTCTTACTACATAATCATAATATTGCTCAGCAACTAGTCGAGAAAAAGAAAGCCTTAGAACAGCTCAAAGAAAATCATTACGAGGAATTGGCTGCCATGGAAGAACTAAGGACGCAAGTCGAAATGGATACGCATTATCTAAATACCATTCGGGAGTTGTCCACGCAGATGTTTTTGAGCCAAACGGTGGATGATGCCTTGCTATTGAAGCTCGAATTGGAGAAAATGACGAGTGAGTTGGATAATATTTGATCTCCATATATATTTTGCCTACTTGGGCTTAGACTTCAGAAGTTTTCTTCAGGCACATCTTGGGAAACTTCTGAAGTCTTATTGGTCAACTGTAATATTTCATCCTATATATGTCAAAAATAATCAGGACGCTGATAAGAACTCCCTGGTACAGATAGACAATCTAGGCATCTCATTGGGTAGTCATTACTGAAAAAGGAAAAAGCACAATCAAAAAGTGGCCGACGAGGAGTATCGCTAGGGTTTAAAAAATTTCGAAGGGTATCCCTTGTGACGGCTCCAAAGTAGCCTAAAACTTGCTCCTCTTGATCATTCACATTGAATATATTTCCTTTAACTGGAGCAGGCGGTGCGTCAAAGATAGTCCCGATATTAGAGATAGTCTGGTGCACTTGACTCCAATAGGTATAACCATCTTCTGTCAAGCTTTGCAGGTAAACATTAAAGTAATGTATTTCATCAAAACGCCAATTCATAATTTGCGTAGCTACCTTTAGTCCTTGCAACTTATTGGTTTGATTCCCTTTGACGTCAGTGAGAAGAAAATCTCGAGAATTAGAATACTCGGAAATGTAACAGGGAGGCGGGATGGCCCCAAAGGGATCTGGAAAATCGGTTGGAGATAAGCGGTAAACCTCTTCTACATCAAAACGAAAAAAAGAGCTTTGCCCAGCTTGCTGTTCCACACTCATATCTACCAAGGCGTTTACCACTTGAAAAGTAACAATGTTGCCGTAGGAATTTAGCTCTTCCTGCTTTTCAAAATTAAAATAAACAGAATCCAGTTGCCCCCAAATAGGAGGAACTGTTTCTTTTTTTGATTCATAAAGGGTGCCATCAGCTAGTTCTATCCGAAGAAAGTACGAGCGTCCAATCGCTGGCTTAATAATTAGACCTGTCTCTTATACACATCTGACGCTGCCGACGAAGAGGATAGTG
>CAJXUM010000817.1 GCA_913060855.1 uncultured Lewinella sp.
ATGAAGAACGAAGGCTTGCTGTAAAAGATAATTTAGCTCCATACAAATTATTTCATCATGAAGTCTATTGCTCTTGAGATATTTTTTTGTTCGCTAGTCATTATTTCCTGCCTTGTACTTGTAACTGACACAACCCATTTTCTCAATTGAAATCATTTGTGCTCAAATATTATAACCCGATTTATCTATGGCCTCATCTACTGCACAAGGCAAAACCGCCACTGATCAGGAAAACCAGCAAGGAGGAACAAACAGTTTTTCTAATGAAGAAAAACAGCCTAAGGTTTCTCTACCTAAGGGTGGTGGTGCCATACAGGGTATGGGGGAGAAATTCCAGGTCAATCCGGTCACTGGAACGGGCTCCCTGAGTATCCCCATCGCCATGAGCCCGGGGCGCTCGGGATTCACGCCTCAATTGGCATTGAGCTACGACTCCGGAGCGGGCAATTCGCCCTTTGGTATGGGCTGGGGTGTTGGTCTTCCTTCTATTTCTAGGAAAACACAAAAAGGCATTCCACGGTATGAAGAGGGAAAGAAAAGTGATATTTTCTTGCTGTCTGGTGTGGAAGATTTAGTGCCATACTTAGATGATAAAGCTCCGCTTCCGGAGGCAGAAGGTTATACCGTTATTAGATACCGCCCTCGTATCGAAGGCTTATTTGCCAGAATAGAAAAATGGACGAAGGATGATGGTAGTACCTTCTGGAAATCGATTACCAAGGAAAATATCACTACTATTTACGGACAAGGTGATGAGGCGAAAGTTTTCCATCCAAGGGATAAAGGCAAAACCGACAGAAGGGTTTTCCAATGGCTAATAGAACGCACTTTTGATGATAAGGGGAATATTATTTTTTATGAGTACAAGAAAGAGAATGGAGAAAATATACCTAGTCCTCCTTCGGAAAGAAATCGGAAAAACCAAATAGCTCAAAATCAAACCTATTTAAAACGAATCTATTACGGCAATACTAAACCTTATGTAAGTGGGGGTATTAACCCAAACCATTTGGAACCGGAATGGGAAGATTGGCTGGATGGCAGCCACTGGCTCTTTGAACTGGTTTTTGATTATGGAGAGCATTTCGAAGAAAACGGCGGCCCTATTTATGAGGGTGATAAAGCCGAATGGTCGTGCCGCCTCGACCCGTTTTCCAATTTCCGCTCCAGCTTCGATATTCGCACCTACCGGCTGTGCCGCCGGGTGCTGATGTTTCACCATTTCAAGGAACTGGGCAATGATCCCTACCTGGTCCGATCAACGGATCTGGAACACGATAAAAATCCCCTGGCGACCAAATTGGTATCGGTCACCCATACGAGCTACCGGAAAAATGCAGCGGGTATTTATGAGAAGGCCGGTATGCCCAAAACGGAATTCAGGTATACTAAGCCGGAGCCGGATTTTACGGTCCGGGAACTCGATCTGGAATCCCTGAAAAATTTACCGCAGGGCATTGATGGTAGTCGTTTTCGATTTGAAGATCTCTACGGTGAAGGCATCAGCGGTGTGCTATCGCAAAGTGGAAATGCCTGGTACTACAAACCCAATCTGGGGAATGGGCAGTTCGGCCCTATGGAAGCAGTAGCCGAGATTCCCGCCGTTGCCAACCTTTATACCTCCGAACAACAACTGGTCGATTTGGACGGCGATGGTCAAAAGAACCTCGTTATTCAATCGCGCTCCCTCAGCGGTTATTACGAGATCGATGATGATGGTCATTGGAAAAATTTCCGCGCTTTTGAACAAGATCCTAATATCAATTGGGGAGATCCCAACCTGCGTTTGCTTGATCTCACTGGCGATGGCCATTCCGATATCCTGATCACGGAAAATGATTGCTTCCTCTGGTATGAATCTCTTGCCGAAGAAGGCTTTGAGGCCGCTGAACGGGTGCAGCAAGCGCTGGATGAAGAAGCCGGCCCTCGCATCGTCTTTAATGATAGTACTCAATCCATCTACCTAGCCGACATGACCGGCGACGGGCTAATCGATATCGTTCGTATCAGCAATGGAAAAATCTGTTACTGGGCTAATCAGGGATATGGACAATTCAGTCCAAAGATTGTGATGGATAATTGTCCGTCAATTTTTGACAACCCAGACCTGTTCAACCAACGCAACATCCGCCTGTCGGATATTGACGGCTCCGGCACGACGGACATTTTTTACCTCGGCAATGGCGAGGTGCGCTACTGGCACAACGAATCCGGCAATGGTTGGAGTGATGCGCACGTCATTCCCAATTTCCCCCTTGTAGATAAGCTCTCCACCGTAAATGTACTTGACCTGTTGGGTAAAGGAACGGCACAATTGGTTTGGTCTTCTTCCTTACCGCGCGCAGCGGATAGCCCTTTGCTGTACATCGACCTGATGCCCGAAAAGCCGCACTTATTGGTGGAAATAAATAATAATATGGGGGCGGTCACCAAGATGGAGTACAGCGCCTCAACGGAATACTATTTAGAACATAAAAAAAAGGGAGAGCCCTGGATAACTAAAATCCCATTCCCGGTACATGTGCTTTCGCGAACGGAGACCTATGATGCCATCAGTGGCAATTCATTCGTAGCGCGCTACGCCTACCATCATGGTTATTACGATGGGGAAGAACGGGAATTCCGCGGATTTGGGATGGTGGAGCAGTGGGATACGGAGGATTATAGGCATTTATATGAAGATGATTCCTTTACGCCTCCTGGCAATAATTGGTCGGAAGAAACGGATGTGCCTCCGGTGTATACTAAGACCTGGTTTCATACGGGTTTTCGCCCAGGGCCTAAGCATATTTCTACCCAATTTGCCAAGGAGTACTTTCGGGTCCCCCAAGTTGATGAAAATGAGGATGTGGTAATAAAAGAAGGGAAAATACAATATGAAGATTGGTTATTAGATGATACCATCCTCCCATCAGAGCTTTCAGCTGAAGAGGAATTAGAAGCCTGCCGAGCTTTGAAGGGCAGCCTGCTGCGGCAGGAGGTGTACGCGGACGATGGCTCCGACAAAGCGCAGCATCCCTATACGGTGACGGAAAGCAACTACATGATCCAGCGTCTACAGCCGAAAGGGGAAAACCGCTATGCTGTCTTTATGGTCACTCCCCGGGAATCGCTGGCCTATCATTACGAACGCGAGCCGGCCGATCCGCGCATCGCCCACAGTGCCAATCTGCAGGTGGATGAATATGGGAATATCACACACGCAGCTTCCATTGTGTATCCTCGACGTGGAACCGGCCATCCAGCGGAGCAAATCCGGCTTTATATCACTTGTGCAGAAAGTGAAATACTGCATCCTGCCCTGGAGGAACAGTCCTGGTATCGCCACAGTCTGCCTTTATCCAGTCTGTCTTTTGAATTGACGGGAATGGCTTTTAATGGATTGGATAAAATTCCTATGGAAGACCTGGTGAAGGCAGTTGTAGACCAGATTAATCCATACGACAAGGAGCAAGAGATGGAGATCATTGACCATGCAAACATTCCGGACCAAGATCAAGTCCAAAAGCGCTTGTTGCAGCTTTCAAAAATTCACTATTTCGACAATGCTCTTACCCAAAAACTGGATTATGGACAGGTTCATTCCCTAGCCATTCCCTATGAAACCTATACGCTGGCCTTTACAGAGGCTATTTTAGATCAGGAAGAACTTCTTATTTTCCAAGATGGAATCAAGAAACGGATTATTACGGAAGATCACCTTAAAGATGGCGGCTATATAAAAATGGCTACCGACATTTTCGCTGAAACCCAGGATAGCTGGTGGATCCCTTCCGGCAAGACCTTATTCTATTACAAAGAGGAAGAAAAGGATGGCCATGCTCCTGCCCAGCGTTTCTACCTGCCGGTGGGTGAAAAAACACCTTTAGGAAAAGTAAACGATACTACTTCCGCGGCCCAGGAAAGCTATGTCTATTATGATCAGCATGAGGCTGGAGCAACGGACTCCTACTATCTCTTCGTAGAAAAAGCAGAAGACCCTTTAGAGAATACCTGTCTCTTATACACATCTGACGCTGCCGACGAAGAGGATAGTGTAG
>CAJXUM010000818.1 GCA_913060855.1 uncultured Lewinella sp.
GAGATCAGCCTCGGTCTCGTGGGCTCGGAGATGTGTATAAGAGACAGATCGATATCTTCCTTGTATTGGTCCAAGGTGGTCCCAATGGGAGACCCTTCTTGCAGTTTTCGCTGCACATAGGAAGGTGTAATACTGAGTAGTACGGCCTCCCAGATCGAACATAGAAAGGAAAATAAAATCGAAAGGACGAAAAAGAAAATGAGTAATTCCATAGGGTTGAAAATAGGAAAATTTAGTGATGTTTAAGACTTGAATGGGTGTAATCGTTCAGTAAATGAAAAGAAGTGGCTCATTCATCATGGCCAATACGGGAAGTAATTTGCGATCATACTACAATTATCATAAATTCTTGTCCAAAAGCAAAACATGTCTACTATCACCCGAAAATTGTCGACTTACTATTATCCCAATCCGACAATAGCTTATTTATTCTCTAGTCTTTGGCTCTTCCTAGCGGCCATATCTACTGGCGTAGCCGTCTTATTTGGTTTACATGAAAAACTAGATATTAACCTATATCGCATTTTTGACCTCTCCTTTTACTACTTCATCCCTGCCTTCCTTTGGATTCTAATCACTCCACTCATCTTCTCTTGGACCAATCAGGATCCTATCTATAGAGCGGATTGGAAGAAGCCTTTACAAAAACATCTACTTCGTGCCTTCTTATTGGCTCCCTTCATGCGCTTTGGAGCGCTTTGGCTGGATTTTTCGATCAAATATATCATTGGCATGACCGCGACGCCTCCATTGGTGATCCTGGCAGATGTCTATCTGGTAGGGATAGCTTCTATTCCACGTGATATTTTTAATTACTTTTTAGTCGTGGGTATTTTCACCGCTTGGAAGTATTGGCAAGCTCGTCCAATAGCACCAATATCTCAGGCTATTAGTATAAAGGATGGTAAGCGCTCTTTCCAACTGTCCATTGTGGAAATTTATTGGATCGAAGCGGCCGGTAATTATGTGCGACTTCACACGATAAATGACTCTTTTAGGGTACGAAAAACGATCAAGCAGATGGGAAAGGATTTAGGGCCTTCGGGTTTTCTGCGCATCCATCGATCGATTTTGGTGAACCCCAAACAGGTACAATCGCTTTGTCATTGGCGAAGTGGAGAATATTTGGTAGCCATGAAAAATGAAAAGCATCTCACCTCTAGCCGTACCTATTTACCCAATATCCATAAGATGAGAGGTCAAGCGATAGATTGAAACCATCCCTATCCAGGTTTAATTCGTCCCAAGCCACTTGTTCGACCGGATAAAAGCAGCCTTCTTTATCCAAAATACAATCCATGATGTTAAAAAGAGGTTACTTTCTTCTAGCGATGATAATGATCGGCGCTTTCTCCTTGCTCTCGGCTCAAACAAAATTCTTGACGGTAGAATCGAATCATTCCACTATTGGTTTTCGCATCCCCATTTCAAATGGTATTACCCTGGTGACTGGAAAGTTCACTGACTTTGATTTGGAGTTAAGTCTGGTGGATGGAGACTGGACAAAGTCTTCAGCTGAGTTTACTATACAGGCTACTAGTATCAATACGGGAATTGCTGATCGAGATGAGCATTTACGGTCTCCCGACTTTTTTGAAGTAGAAAAGTACCCGAGTATCACTTTTGTCAGCGAAGAGATCAGGGCTATTGATAGCACTCACTTCGAAGCCACGGGTACTTTCAGCATGCACGGTATTAGCAAAACCATTAGTCTACCTTTTGAAGTACTAGGGCAGGATGGAAATACGATCGGCATCCAAATACGAACCCTTCTCAATCGTATAGACTATGGCGTAGGCGCCAACTTCAAGCATACGAGCCTGCCTAATTTTCTCGCAAAAGAGATAGAAGTGGAAATCAATTTTTGGACGAAAAGAGATAAACGCAAAAGCGATTAAGATCTATGCCTTTTCTTCGATCGCTTTTTCAAAAACTCGCGCTTGTTGTGCCGCTTTTTATCATTGATCAATTTTTCAATCAAGTCTTCGCGGCCAATGCTTTTGAGTTTCGAGCGAATTTCATCGTGGTTTTCCCGCTTGTGCCAAAAGAAAAACAAGTGTTGTTTTTTCTTATCCTTTGGTGCTTTGGCGGTATAGACGGGTTGTAAGCTATAAGGATGCAACCCTGTATAATAGATAATGGTAGCGACAGTCATCGGAGTAGGCGTAAAGTCTTGCACCTGCTCAAGCTTGAAGCCCATCTCCTTGGTTTCTGCGGCGAGATTGGCCATGTCTTCGAGTTGGCTGCCGGGGTGACTGGAGATGAAATAAGGAATCAACGGCTGATTCAAGCCGTGCTTTTTATTGATTTTCTCGTATTTCTTCTTGAATTCGTGGAAGTGTTTGAAAGAAGGTTTACGCATGACCTTTAGGGTCGCATCTGAGGTGTGCTCAGGTGCGACTTTCAAGCGCCCACTGATATGGCAGGTCACTACCTGTTCCATATACTCATCAAGGCTACCATCGTTGTTCTTATTATAGCTATCTACGAGTAAGTCATAGCGAATACCACTTCCCACAAAAGCCTTTTTCACCTCAGGGTGTGCGTCCACTTTCTTATATATCTCCGTCATAGGTTTATGACTCGTATCCAAATTGCTACAGATGACCGGATGTATACAAGAAGGACTCACACAACGATCACAAATCGACTGCACCTTACCTTTCATGCGGTACATATTGGCCGAAGGGCCACCCAAATCACTGATGTAGCCTTTGAAATCAGGCATTTTGGTCACCTTATCCACTTCTTTCAAAATGGATTCTTCCGAGCGACTGGCAATAAATTTGCCTTGATGGGCCGAAATAGTACAAAAACTACAGCCACCAAAACAACCTCGGTGCATATTGACCGAAAAACGAATCATTTCATAAGCCGGTACAGAACCTCTTTTATTGTACTTCGGATGAGGCATGCGCGTATAGGGAAGATCGAAAGATGTATCGATCTCATTTTCTGTCATTGGTGGATAAGGCGGGTTGATGATCAGGTTATGATCGCCACAACCTTGTATGAGGCGGCGTGCATTTACCTTATTCGACTCTTGTTCGATATGTTTAAAGTTCGCCGCGAAAGCGCGCTTATCTCGCAAACATTTTTCGTGTGAGCTGAGTGTAAGGTCTACCCAATTCTTATTGACCGGCAAATCCTCTTGGCGGGGATGCAGCACGGCCGTTTGTGGAATCGTCCGCATCGAAGAGAACGGCACTCCTTTCCGAGCTAGTCGAATAATTTCACGTAGTGGCATTTCCCCCATTCCATACACTAGCATATCCGCCCCACTCATACTTAGGATATTGGGAAAAAGTTTATCCGCCCAATAGTCATAGTGGGTAACTCTACGCAAAGACGCTTCAATTCCTCCTATCAAAACGGGAACGTCAGGATATAACTTCTTTAATATTTTAGTGTATTCTGTCGCGGCATAGTCAGGTCGAAAGCCCGAGGTCCCACCAGGTGTGTAAGCATCGGTAGAGCGGCGGCGACGGGCAGCCGTATAGTGATTCACCATAGAATCCATACAACCAGAGGTCACCCCAAAAAACAATTTTGGCTTCCCCATCTTCTTGAAATCCCTTAGGTCATCGCGCCAGTTGGGTTGTGGAACGATGCCGATTCGCAAGCCTTCACTTTCTATGATACGACCAATCACAGCAGTCCCGAAAGCGGGGTGATCCACATAAGCATCCCCTGAGATGAGAATGACATCTAATTCTTCCCATCCGCGCATTTCTACTTCCTTTGTGGTAATAGGAAGCCACTCTGTTACAGGTCGATCATCAAACATATATAGGCAATTTTTACAAAGGTACGCTTATTTACGAGCATTTGGGGGTTCGATTTCAGCTTATGTTTCACTCCTATTTAGATTTTGTCGTGTTTTAAGCATACTTAATCGATGACTAGTGCGTATCTGTCATTACATTGGCGTTGAGCTGTAATAATGTGTCACATAAGCTTACTTATTAGTACAACAAAACCATTTGCTATGTCTGTCTCTTATACACATCTCCGAGCCCACGAGACCGAGGCTGATCT
>CAJXUM010000819.1 GCA_913060855.1 uncultured Lewinella sp.
CGTCGGCAGCGTCAGATGTGTATAAGAGACAGAACCTAACCAGTTGAGGAAGATTTCTCCTCCAGGTAATTGTTCATAAGCAATTTGGAAGTGAATTAGGAGGCCAGAGTAGAAGGCAAAAAAGCCTAGCGGAATGACGAAGTTATTTAAGCTGAACTTGGTAAAAGGCCTCGATAGGCTTGCCAGAAAGGGAAAAAAATGTGCATTTAGCAAATAGGTGGTCAAATTCCAACTCATAAAGAATCCGCCATAGGCTAGACCTAAGAAAAAGAAACTCCAAAAGTTGACATGGCCCAAGTATTCCGGATCGAGAAAAAGATATTGAAAACCCAATTTACTACCTACTTGTCCCGTTATTAGCAAGAACAAGAAAAACCAAATGACAATGAGCGAAAGATTGCTCCTAATGTGCAATATCAATAATTGCAAGGGAAAGGAATAATAAATATTGGAAATCCAGTTTCGCATTGGGTATAATCTAAAACTTCTTACGGTTTAAACAACTTCATTGCTAAAAGTAAAACAAATTTTGGGAAGCCCCAGTTGCTTAGGAGAAGTCGTGTCTATTACTAAAGGCCTAAAATGCCATTTTTTATTTACCTTTATGGTCTGAAGTAAGGAGTTTACAAACCTTAGTACGCCGACAAATAATAAAGGATCAACTTCTGGCAAGTAGGCCAAAGTTCTGGCGTAAAATCATCAAAAAATAACAAAACGAGACCCTCTTTCCAAGACAATTTCCATATCAGGTGGTAGCATTCTTCATAGTGTGCCCTGTGTATGGAATATAAAGAATGGATTGATTAAAAACCTAAATAGAAAACGAATGAATATTGCTGTTGTTGGTACAGGTTATGTTGGGTTAGTAACGGGGACCTGCTTTGCCGAAACCGGAAATCATGTTATCTGTGTTGACATTGATGTTGAAAAAGTAGAACGTCTGCGAAAAGGAAATTTACCGATTTACGAACCCGGACTAGAAGTTATCTTTGAAAGAAATACTCGACAGGGCCGATTACATTTTACAACCCAACTCGAAGAAGCCATTAAAGATGCCGAGGTTATTTTCCTTGCGCTACCTACTCCTCCTGGCGAAGATGGCTCTGCGGATCTGTCCTATATCTTAGGTGTTGCTGCAGACCTTTCGGAGATTATTACCGATTATAAGGTGATTGTAGATAAAAGTACGGTTCCGGTTGGAACGGGTGAACGAGTATATTCGGTATTGGCTAAAAAACTGGATACTGCTCTATTTGATGTCGTTTCCAACCCTGAGTTTTTGCGAGAAGGTGTGGCAGTAGAGGATTTCTTAAAGCCAGATCGTGTCGTAATAGGTTCTAGCTCGGAAAAAGCAAGTAATATCATGAAGGATTTATATGATCCTTTTGTACGACAAGGGAATCCGATATACTTTATGGATTTGCGTTCTGCTGAAATGACGAAGTATGCGGCGAATTCCTACTTGGCGGCTCGTATTTCATTTATGAATGAGATCGCGAACTTATGTGATAAAGTAGGAGCGAATGTGGAAATGGTTCGTAAAGGAATGGGGAGTGATTCTCGTATTGGAAAACGATTTTTATTTCCAGGTGTGGGCTTTGGTGGGAGCTGTTTTCCCAAGGATGTACAAGCATTAGCAAAGACGGCTGCCCAGCATGACTATGATTTTAAAATCCTAGACGCGGTATTGAATGTGAACAAGACACAGCGGCTGAAAATTGCTGATATGATTGATGCTTATTTAGAGGGGGAAGTAGCCGGTAAAACAATCGCCTTATGGGGCTTGGCCTTCAAGCCAAATACCGATGATATCCGAGAAGCACCAGCACTTTATACGATTGATGCCCTATTGGCGGCAGGAGCGACAGTCAAGGTATTTGATCCAGAAGCCATGGAAAATATTGCGGCTATCTATGGCGATCGACTTTTGTATGCAGAGGATCAATATGAGGCGTTAATCGGAGCTGATTTGTTGGCTATTGTTACAGAATGGAGTGTATTTCGTACCCCTAGCTTCAAAGTGATGAAAGAGTTGCTGAAAAATCCAGTCATCTTTGATGGTCGTAATTTGTACGATTTGGATAAAATGGAAAGAGAAGGGTTTGAGTACTATAGTATTGGACGGCCAGCCTTAAGTAAAGTCGCGAGCTCGTCAAATCACATTTAAAAATTATAGAAAGGCACGAGGCAATCTTATTTTGCGTTTGAATGATGAGTGCCATATGCTAACGACAAGTAATTTTCATTATGAGTAGCTTTTTGAAATTATTCACTGCGATAGGTGTGCTCTGTCTACTGGCAGCTTGTGGGAATGATAGCGGATTAGAAGAAGGACTGGAATGGGTGGAAAGAACAGATGCCTATAATAACCTGGAGCGTTATAGCCGCCGCACGGCTGATTATGCCAAAGAAGGAGAATTGATGCGAATTAGCCCAGATGGTAATGTCATAGAGCTGGCCGAATACGAGAACGACACCCTGAATGGGAAACGTATCATGTTTGCTGAAAACGGTGATACACTCGTTATTGAGCACCATCAGGAGGGCTTGTTTCACGGCGAGTACCGGGCTTATTATGATGGCGGCAAACTAGAGTTGATGGGTACCTATACGGCGAATAGCATGGAAGGCGAATGGAAACGTTTTTATCAAAATGGACAATTGATGGAAGTCGTTTCTTTTAGTGATAATGAAGAGAATGGTCCTTTCATTGAGTACCATGAGAATAGCCAGCTCAAAGCGGAAGGCTATTATCGGAACGGAGATCATGAGCATGGCCTACTAAAACTATACGATGAAGCGGGAGAATTGGAAAAGACCATGAATTGTGAAGACGGGATTTGTCGTACAGTTTGGACTAAGGAAGATCGTTCGGTGGACGAATAAAATTCCTAAGCAGGTATAGTAAATAAAAGTTTAGTAAGACTTCAGAAGTTAGCTTAGTCATACCAAGCAAAACTTCAGAAGTCTAAACATAAGCCGTTGCCCCAACTGTTCTTGAATAGCAAAATATAGTGTAAAAAATAGTGAATGTATAAACATCTACTCCCCGTTTTATTTTTGATGGCTTTAGGATTTGGGGCTACAGCCCAGATAGGTGGCATCAACACCTATGAGTTCTTGAATTTGGCACCCTCTGCTCGGGTTTCTGCTATGGGGGCTAACCTGATTACTATTCGCGACGATGATGTCAACCTAGCGATGGCTAATCCTTCCTTGCTCAATCCTTTGATGCATCAGCAGATTAGTTTTAGCCATAGTTTTCATCTCGCCGGGATACAACATGGCTATGTAGGTTACGGCCATTATGCGGAGCGATTAAAGACTAGCTTTCATGGAGGCATTCAGTATGTCAATTATGGGGAGATAGATGCCACGGATGAAATGGGCAATATTGAAGGTCAATTTAAGGCCGCAGAATATGCCATTAATATGGGCGCGGCCTATCCAGTCAATGAACGGATGTCGATAGGAGCCAATGTCAAAATGATTAGCTCTCAATTGGCCGGTTATTCCTCTTGGGGAATTGTGTCGGACGTCGCTGCTATTTATTATGATACGAGTCGGCAGTTCACCGCAACCATGGTATTTCGGAATATGGGCACACAGTTATCCACCTTTGATGAATTGGGTGAAACAGAACCTTTGCCTTTTGAAATACAGTTGGGGATCTCCAAGCGTTTGCGCTATCTACCCTTTCGCTTTTCTATTATCTACCATCATTTTAACCGATGGAATGTGTTGTATGATGACCCTAATGCGGAGCAAGGGACGATATTCATCGGCGACTTGGCGACGGAGAGAAGTGCTACGAGTATTTACTTCGATAATTTATTCCGCCATTTCATTTTCAACGGAGAATTACTGATTGGTAAGAAAGAAAACTTTCGCCTCCGATTTGGCTACAATCACTTTCTTAAGTCGGAACTTTCATTGGAGAATTTTCGAAGCCTTGCGGGTTTTACCTATGGATTTGGCCTCAAAATCAACCGGTTTCGCTTAGACTATGGGCGCACCAACTGTCTCTTATACACAT
>CAJXUM010000820.1 GCA_913060855.1 uncultured Lewinella sp.
CGAGATCAGCCTCGGTCTCGTGGGCTCGGAGATGTGTATAAGAGACAGCTACTAAGGAGTAAACAGCAAGCATTAAATTGTTATGCTTATAAACAAAAAGGCAACTGTGATTGTCCCATTCCTAGTGGGCTTTTCAGTTGCCTTTTGTATGTGGCTAGCTTCTGGTTTTGGGTACATATATTTGGGCTTGAGAATTCTTCGTGCAATTTTGTTAATCGTTTTAAGAAAAATACCAAAAATCAATTTGATTTCAATATCTTTCGCCACTATATAAAATGCAGGGCTGCCACCTGTTAATTTGAGATTGAATAGCTTCCAGCGATATCCTTTTGGAGTTTATTCCTTCGTTTTATTAAATGGATAGCCTGTACTAATTAAAAGACTTCTACTTAATATGGACCAACCTACACGACTCTTCGAATTTATCTACTATCAAAAAGCCAATCATCCACAAGCAAAAGCCTATAATGCTAAGGGCGAAAACGGCTCATGGGTTAGTTATAGTACGGATGATGCTATAGAAATGGCCAATAAAGTCAGTTGCGGATTATTACAGTTGGGGGTAAAACCTGGTGATAAGATTGCCACAGCTATCTACCGAAATCGTCCAGAGTGGGTATTCATGGATATAGGCCTGTCACAAATAGGTGCTATTAATGTTCCTGTTTATCCAACGATTAGCCCTGCGGATTATGAATATATTTTTAATGATGCAGAAGTTAAATATGCTTTTGTAGGAGGCGGGGATTTGTATGACAAGGTTCGGGCAGCACAACCTAATGTACCCTCTCTTGTCGATGTCTACACCTTTGATGAGGATACAGAACGTCCTTTCTGGAAAGATGTATTTTCTGACGAGGGTGCTGATGAAGTAGAAAAGATTAAGAAGGCTATTGATCAGGATGAGTTAGCTACATTAATATATACCTCTGGTACAACTGGAACGCCTAAAGGTGTGATGTTGTCGCACAGAAACATTGTCAGTAATACCCTTTGTGCAATCGATGATATTCCCTACAAAACGGGCGATCGTGTTCTTAGCTTTTTGCCCTTGTGTCATATTTTTGAACGCACGGCTACTTATCTGCAGACTTATGCCGGAATCAATGTCTACTATACGGGCACTGATAACCTTGGTGGTCCACAAGGAGATATCCAGGCGGTTAAGCCTCATTTTTTCAATGCGGTACCCCGTCTCTTGGAAAAGGTATATGAGAAAATTTATGCCACTGGAGATAACTTGACGGGCATTAAACGCAAGCTCTTCTTTTGGGCTTTGAGCTTAACAGATGACTTTGATTACGATAAAGAATATACCGGTTTAGCCGCTATTCAGCGTAATATAGCCGATAAATTGATATTCAGTAAATGGAGAGAAGCACTAGGAGGTAATATTACGGGTATTCTATCTGGAGCAGCACCTTTACCTGCCAAGATTGCTCGCGTTTTTTCCGCTGCAGGCGTTCCGATCCGAGAGGGTTATGGGCTGACGGAAACTTCTCCAGGGCTGTGTTTTGGTCGCTTCAGTAAGGGAGGGGCGAAAATTGGTTGTGTGGGTCCTGTTTTGCCAGGAATCAAGGTGATAATTGATGGCAGTGATGGAGACTATCGAGAAGGAGAAGGAGAAATTTTGGCTCATGGTCCAAACATCATGTTGGGTTATTATAAGAAACCTGAACAAACGGCTGAAGTTTTTAAAGAAATGGATGGCGTCCGTTGGTTCAAAACGGGAGATATTGGAAAATTTGTGCCTGGGCCTTCTGGCGTACCTTTCCTAAAAATCACCGATCGCAAGAAAGAGCTATTGAAGACCTCTGGCGGTAAATATGTGGCACCCGCACCTATCGAGAATCGATTCAAGGAAGAATTTTTGATCGAACAAATGATGGTGGTAGGGGAACAACAGAAATTTGTTTCCGCACTCATTCGTCCAGCAGAAGAGGCCTTGAAGAATTGGTGTGAAAGAGAAGGGGTAACATGGACTAGTCTTGCGGAAATGATTAAAGAACCAAAGGTAATCGAACAATATCAAACCATGGTTCATGCGATTAATCCTGCTTTTAGTCATATAGAACAAATCAAAAAGTTTACGCTGATCGATAAAGAATGGCTGGCGGTTCAGCCTGATGGTTCCGATGCAGAATTGACGCCTACCATGAAATTAAAGCGGAGAGTGATACGGAAAAAATATGCCCAAGAGATCGCGGCATTGTATGACGTCTAAATAAGTAATGATGAAAGATTATTGTTTTACCATTACTTAGGAACCATATCTGACAAAAAATGTCAGGAATCCAAAAGAAATTGAATGAAAGCTATATTGTGTAAGTCTTATGGATTGCCGGATAGTCTATCCTTAGAAGAGGTGCCTTCACCGGTGGCTGGAAAAGGAGAGATTGTCGTAGCCATTAAAGCTTGTGGAGTTAATTTCCCAGATACCTTGATCATTCAAGGAAAGTATCAATTTAAGCCACCGATGCCTTTTTCCCCTGGTAGTGATATTGCGGGTGTAGTAACCGCGATAGGAGAGGGGGTAAAGCGTTTTAAGGTGGGGGACGAAGTTTTTGGTATGATTCCTTGGGGTGGGTATGCTGAAGAGGTAGCCGCTTCTGAAAAATTGTGTTTTCCCAAGCTTCCCGGAATGACCTTTCCTGTAGCCGCCTCCTTCATGATGGCTTATGGTACTTCTTATCATGCACTAAAAGATAGAGCCAATCTGCAGAAGGGCGAAACCCTTTTGGTGTTAGGAGCAGCGGGCGGTGTGGGCTTAACTGCCGTGGAATTGGGTAAATTGATGGGCGCAAAAGTCATAGCTGCCGCTTCGACAGATGAAAAATTGGCCTTGTGCAAGGAATACGGCGCAGATGAAGTAATTAATTATAGCCAGGAAGACCTCAAGTCACGGATCAAGGAACTGACAGATGGAAAAGGAGTGGATGTGGTATATGATCCCGTTGGGGGAGCCTACTCTGAAGCCGCCTTACGTAGGATGGCGTGGGAAGGCCGATTCCTAGTAGTGGGCTTTGCAGCCGGGGATATTCCTAAAATTCCCTTGAACTTACCCTTGTTAAAAGGCTGTCAAATTGTTGGGGTATTCTGGGGGGCTTTCGCCATGAATTTCCCGGCTGATAATTTAGCAAACACTCAACAATTGATGCAATGGTACTTATCGGGCACGATCAAGCCACATATTGATAATATTTATCCTTTGGCAGAAGTGCCACAAGCTTTGAATGACGTGATGAACCGAAAGGCGAAAGGAAAAATTGTGATTGAGGTAAGTTAAACCTAAATAGATGAGTTTTAAAGATAAAGTCGTATTGATAACGGGTGCCGGATCTGGGATCGGGCGTGCCGCAGCTATTGCTTTTGCTGCAAAGGGCAGTAAAGTCGTAGTATCGGATGTAAATGAAGATGGAGGTCGAGAAACCGTAGCTGCAATAAAGAAAGCGGGTGGAATAGGACATTTTAGAAAAGCAAATGTAGCTAATTACAGGGCCGTAGTTGAATTGGTAGATGAAACGGTCTCAAAGTTTGGCCGCTTGGATATAGCCCTGAACAATGCTGGGATTGGAGGAAGCCGAGTACCGGTGTCTAACTATGATCTAGCCGAGTGGGACCAAGTGATTGCTGTCAATCAGACTGGGGTGTTCTACTGCATGCGCGAAGAGTTGAAGGTCATGGCTAAGCAAGGCGCTGGCTGTATTGTGAATACTGCTTCTATTGCGGGCTTGCGGGCTTTACCGATGACGATCGCTTATACTGCCAGTAAACATGCTGTGATTGGGATGACCAAAACGGCTGCGCTCGAATATGCTCGATATGGTATTCGGGTTAATTCGGTTTGCCCTGTTTTCACCGAAACGCCGATGGTGGAAAGTTTGGTAGCAGGGCAAGAAGCTTTGGCCGAAAAACTCATGAAAACGATTCCATTGCGTCGCTTTGGGCAGGTGGAGGATGTTGTCAATGCTATTTTTTGGCTTTGTGATGATACTGTCTCTTATACACATCTGACGCTGCCGACGAAGAGGATAG
>CAJXUM010000821.1 GCA_913060855.1 uncultured Lewinella sp.
AGATCAGCCTCGGTCTCGTGGGCTCGGAGATGTGTATAAGAGACAGGTATAAGGAGCCGAATTGGGTCGAGGGCTGTGGGCAGAAATGGAACCATTGTTGATGATTCGTCCGCCTTGTGGCTGCTGTGCTTTCATGAGATTGAAAGCTTCTTGTGTGCAAAGGAAACTACCCGTGAGATTGGTGGCTATTACCTGATTCCACTGTTCGATGGTAACTTCTTCTAATAATACGCCAGGTATATTTGTCCCTGCGTTGTTAAATAGTAAGTCTAAGCGTCCAAATTCGGATTTTACTTTAGCAAACAAAGCCTGTACTTCTCCGA
Organism: uncultured Lewinella sp.; assembly: GCA_913060855.1. Classification (GTDB taxonomy): domain Bacteria; phylum Bacteroidota; class Bacteroidia; order Chitinophagales; family Saprospiraceae; genus DT-111. The sequence goes on from CAJXUM010000821.1 coordinate 324, forward strand.
CTTGGGTAATGTCGGTGGGAATCACTAAGGCTGATGCTGCCGTGGGCCCCGCGTCCATTACTGTTTGTTCTAGCTTAGCAGCACTTCGGCCGCATAATACCACATTAAACCCCTTCTTCAGTAAAGCTATGCTAGTATATTTTCCGATTCCCGACCCTGCTCCTGTTATGATGGCCACTTTCATGAAATTGACTTTTACGGTTTACAATGAGGTGTTAAATGACTTCCCAAAATACCACAATCCAATGAAGTAGCAGTATAAAACCATTAAGCCAAGTGCACGGCACTTGGCTTAATGGGAATTCATTTATTACGATGTAAGGATTTACTAATTTCGGGGGAGCCACCATCCTAGCCAGGCGCCTACGATACCCCATTGGACAATAGTATCGATAAGATATGGGATACTATTCGTTTCAAACCATACACTGTCGAGATAAGTAATCGTAAAGTAACCTATTAATCCTACGGATAAGGATGCCATCAAGGCTGTTTTCATATCCAAGTCCGCCATTTTTAGGAGGAGCCAGACCAGTAAGAAAGCTGCCGCAAAATCGATTGCCCAACCTCGGAGTAGGTTCATTCCCATGTTATTGGAAAGCGTTTTATGATAACTCACGATGGCCCACGGTTTCCCCACTCGTTCTTCCATCAGCGCCTCTTGTTTTTCCATGGAGGCGTCCATAGGGGCACGAGGAATGAAGAATGTTCCTTCTTCAAGATTGGCATCTAGAACTTCTAGTATAGCGTCTTGATTAGGCGTATAGCTCATGCCACTATTGTGAATGCCTAACAAGGAAAAAGATAAGAATTGCCAGAAGAAAAGAACGAGAGAGCCGACAAGGGCTCCAATCAGCATTTTTTTCATGATTAAATGGTTTGATAGATGGTTTTAGAATTTAATTGTTTTTAAAATTAAAACAAAAAAATGTAAAAACCTAATAAAAGGCAACAATGTGTTTCGTTGTGCTAATTGTAATAGTCTAAGAATCATATCATTGGGTAAGTCTACTCAGGGAAAGGGTGTTATCTCCCTATTTAATACTGTATATTTGATCGATATCCAACTATTCAAACAATAAGTCAACCGTCTAGATGAAACGAAGAACCTTTCTACAAAACACAAGTCAAATAGGCCTTGGCCTCAGCTTGACGTCAACCTCATTATTAGCACAATCCCCTGCGAGTTTATCCAGGAAATCGATTGGCATGATTGGACTGGACACCTCGCATTCAGTGGCATTTACCAAGTTATTGAATGAAAAAGAACCCAAGGAGGATATTGCTGGTTTTGCCGTGACGCATGCTTATCCACAGGGTAGTCGCGATATTGAGTCTAGTACCAGTCGTATTCCAAAGTATACAGCAGAAATGAAATCCTTAGGTGTTGAAATTGTGGATTCTATTGAAGCCTTATTGGATAAAGTAGACTACGTCTTATTGGAAACAAATGATGGTCGTTTGCACCTAGAGCAAGCGCTCCAAGTTTTCAAAGCCAAGAAACCTGTATTCATTGACAAACCCATGGCTGCAAGCCTAAAAGATGTACTCGCGATGTTTTCAGCCGCAGAGACTTATCAGGTTCCTGTCTTTTCGGCTTCTTCCCTACGTTTTTCCCCGGTAACCCAGGAGGTAGCCAGCGGTAATAAAATAGGTAAAGTACTGGGTGCATCTACTTTTTCACCCGCCAAGTTGGAGAAAACCCACCCTGATCTTTTTTGGTATGGCATACATGGTGTAGAGGCCCTTTGTACCCTTATGGGAACGGGTTGTAAGCAAGTTCGCCGCCTTTACCGAGAAGGAGTAGACGTAGTAGTAGGAGAATGGGAAGATGGCCGGATTGGGACTTTCCGAGGTATCAGAGATGGAAAACAAACTTATGGGGGAACAGCTTTCGGTACAGATGGAGTGATAGAAGCAGGAGGTTATGAGGGGTACCGACCATTGGTAGTTGAAATTGCGAAATTCTTTCGAACGGGTATTCCTCCAGTGAGTGCGGCAGAAACAATAGAAATATTTGCGTTCATGGCGGCTGCGGAGGAGAGTAAGCGAAGAAATGGTGCCATGGTCAGTTTGAAAGAAGTGCTGGATACTAGTAAGAAATAGAAAAGAAGCTAAGCATAACTTCACTGATACGATCAAAGTAAATTTCGCTATGTCATCCACTTTTTTACGTTGTTTAGCCAACTTGTGTTTGGTTTTTAGTTTCAGCCAATGCGCTGTTGATGAGAAGACCGAATCCCCTATTAAGGTAGATCCCATTTCCTTTGTAGATCCATTTATCGGAACAGGTTTTCATGGGCATACGTTCCCTGGGCCTACACTGCCTTATGGAATGGTACAATTGAGCCCAGATACCCGCCTACCAGGCTGGGATGCTTCCAGTGGGTATCATTATTCAGATAGTACGATCTATGGTTTTTCTCATACGCATTTAAGTGGTACAGGTATTGGAGATATGGGTGATATTCTATTGCTTCCCTACACAGGAGCAGAAACCACTTCTTTAATCGCTTCTTTTGAAAAAGAAACGGAAGTGGCAAGTGCGGGGTATTACTCAGTCGATCTGGCGAACTATGGGGTGAAAGCAGAGCTGACCGTGACCCAAAGAACGGGTATGCACAGGTACACCTATCCTACATCATCCGAACAGAAACTATCGATTGATCTAGGCCACATTCTACAAGCCAATTGGGGACATAAAAGCTTAGAAGGAGAGATAGAGATTGTGGATGACAAAACCATAAAAGGCAAACGAAGGTCAAGTGGTTGGGCACATGATCATCCCGTATTCTTCTACGCACAGTTTTCTACGCCCTTTGAAGTAATTCAAGCAAAAGATGGGGAAAAGCTAATTGAAAACGCTTCGCTATTGGGTAAAGATCTACAGGTGTCCCTTCTGTTTCCTGATAATGATCAGCAGATCGTGCTGGTTAAGGTGGGAATCTCTTCGGTTAGTGAGGCAGGGGCACAAGCAAATTTGGAAGCCGAAAACCCAGATTGGAATTTTGAGACTATACGAGAAAAGGCTATCGAGGAATGGCGAAATGCGCTATCCAAAATAGCGATACAAAGTACAAATGAGTCGGTGCTCAAAAACTTCTATACAGCCCTTTATCACACCATGGTAGCCCCGATGGTGGCACAAGACGTAGATGGTCAATACCGCGGAATGGATAAACAGATTCACCAAGCTACTCCCGGGTTTACCAATTATACGGTCTTCTCACTGTGGGATACCTTCAGGGCTTTACATCCACTAACCAGCATTATCGACCAAAAGCGAACAGGAGAATGGGTGGCCGCACTCCTACAAAAATATGAAGAAGGTGGGGTGCTACCCAAATGGCCTTTGGCGAGTAATTATACAGGTACGATGATAGGCTATCCAGCCGCCTCAGTGATTGCAGATGCGATCTTAAAAGGTATCGGCGATATTGACCCAAAGCAAGCACTCGAAGCGACCGTCTATAGTTCAGAATATCATCCAGAAACGATTGCGCAATTGGCAGAGCCTCGTGCTTCCCGATTGATGCCCAAGCATTTCGATTATATTGCGAAGATGAAGTATATCCCGGCCGATTCCGTTCAACTATCTGTCTCTTATGGCTTGGAATGCGCCTATTATGATTTTTGTATTTCTCGGATCGCCTTGGCAGCTGGGAATAAGGATTTAGCTGAAAAATACGCTCGACGAAGTTTGTACTATAA
>CAJXUM010000822.1 GCA_913060855.1 uncultured Lewinella sp.
CTCGGAGATGTGTATAAGAGACAGAATTCATACTTGACACCATATTCTATAAAATCAAGTAAACTGAGTCTATTTACAAGTCGTTTGCTGGAATCAATCAAACCAGAATACTTTGAACGATTCAAGGAAGCACTGACCTCAGATTGGCTAATCGAAAGACTTTCGGCCAAAGTATGATGGAACCATTCCTTAGATCCACAAGAAATGATCTTCAATGAGACCACTAAATCCTGTGGCTTCATATATAGTTTGTGATTACTCATATGTTGGATATTGCATATCGCGATATGCAATATCCGCAAAAATCCTTTATTAATAAACCCGATATGTTTACAAATCGCATATCGCGATATGCAATTTGTGAGCCCTAATTAAAAAACTTCAAATCCTTGGCCACCTCAGCACTATCCAGTCCTGAAGACCTCAAATACGTCCGAAGGGTCTCCACTTTCTCCCATCCCCCTAAATCAGCGATGATCTTTAGATTCACACCATGAAGGGCAAGATGAGTGGCTGCACTGCGGCGAGCCGTGTGAGTAGTGACGAACATCCACTTGGGGCCCGATCGATCCCCTTCTTCCACATGCGTATCAATACCCGCCATAGCACAGATTGTCTTCAACTTGCGATTCGCCTCTTGATTCGTGTCACCAGATAAATCAAAATTCCATTTCTCCAAAATAGCCCAGGCTGCATCTTTGGCAGGAACCACACATTCTTTATTCGTCTTTTGCTGGAAGTAGCGCAAGTACTGTTTTCCATTCTTTTCGAAAAAGTCTTTGTGTCTAAGTCTGATACTATCACTATAGCGAGTCAAAAAATAAAAGCTAAGTAAAAATCGATCCTTTTCCAGGCCGAGGCTCTTATTCGTAGAAAGGTCAAGCGCTTCTAGCTTAGCAATTTCCGCCTCACTGAGATAAATTTTATTCGTTTTGACCGGAATCTTCTTGAACAGCTTGTGTAGGAAAGTAGTGTTATTGTGCAGCCCCTTATCCATAGCCAGTCGCATACTAGCCTTTAGAATCTTGACATGTTTATTAAAGCCAGGCGTACGGCTAAGTCCCCCTTCGATCAAGAACCGTTTGAAACTGTCGTAGAAAGTGAGGTCAATATCTTTGAAATGCAGATCTGGCAGCGCGTTTTGTTCGCAGTACTGCCTCAAACGTTTGAGGGTAGATTTATAAGACTTACAAGTAGACATCTCAATACCCGTTAGTCCATTTTCCGTATCGCGGATAAAATTCTCCAAGTAAGTAAGGTAACTAACCGCTTTCTTTTTCTCGATGCCGTGTAGTGCGCCACCACCTAGAAGGTGATCCTCTAGCTCTAGCATTTGACTTCGAAGAATGGCATTGTAGCCTAAGTGAGAAGGATGAGATTTCTTTACAATCCCTTTTTTGTCATCGAAGTGTTCAGGCAAGACCGACAATTTAGTCTTGAAGTACTTCTTACGGCCATCAACATTGGCGTAGATTTTAATATTGCAAGTCCCATTTTTCTTGGGTTCGTAGGTCCAGAGAACGGCTTTTACAGTCATAATAGCAAAAACTTAGAAAATTGAGAAAAACCTAGAACAATCTAAGAAAAAATCTGGGAAATTAACAGTAGTTATGGAACGGTAAGGCGAGAAAACAGGCCAAAAAGAAGCTCGTAACTGATTGATTATGAATTAAAAAAGCCATAAAATACTGTAATTCAGTAAATTATGGCTTTTATAGTAAGTGGTCCCACTTGGGCTCGAACCAAGGACCCCCTGATTATGAGTCAGGTGCTACTAACCAACTGAGCTATGGGACCGGTAAGAAATAGCGCCCTATTCCTATTTTGGAAACGCAAAGTTAAAGCAATTTGTTCCACATTACAAAAAAAAGCGAACGGGAAAATACAAAGCCGATCTTCAGGGCAATGAAATAGTGGGTCATTTGAAAAAATATTCCTTTCTTTAGTATTCGTTTTAATGATGTGGTATGACCCAAAAAAGGAATTTCTTTAAGCGCTTGGTGACCAGATGCACGCACCTTTTCCAAAGTATCAATTGGAAGTATGCCCTGGGTGAGATTTTTCTCCTGTTTGTAGGTATTAATCTGGCTATTGCCTTCAACAATTGGAATACAAATCGCATCAAAGTTAAGATTGAATGGGAAACCTTGAAAGAGCTAAAAGAAGGGATCCAAAAAGATCATAAAGATATTGAAACCAATATCTTTGGGCATAAGGGACGGCAACAACTGTATCGTTATTTGACAGATCATATTGAGCATAAGCGACCCGTGAGCGATACCTTGTTAGCGTTTTTACCTTATCTCATGGGGACCACTACATTTGTAACCAATACCGCACCTTATGAAATGTTGAAAGCTAGAGGGCTGGATGTTATTTCAAATGATTCGATCCGATTGAAATTACTGACCTACTATGATATTTCGCAGGAATGGATTGTAGATAATGAAATATTGCATCGCGAGCATTTTAAAAACTATCTCAAACCCTTTGCTTTGAAGTATGTGCGCTTAAAAGAAGGAGGATACTATTTTGCTGATTATGAAGCCATGCTAACCGATACATCTATCCCTCCAATATTTTATTGGGCGATACGTACTGATAGCTATATATTGCAACTTTACAAAAATGCCCTACAAGAAACAGAAACGCTTAACCAATTATTGGAAACAGAAATTGAGCGACTAAGCACAAAACTATGATTAAAGTAAAAGAAGTTATTCAGGAGCTAGAGCGGATCGCCCCGCCAGCTTACCAGGAAAGCTATGACAACACAGGATTGATTGTTGGAGATAAGGAGGCGGAGGTGAAAGGTGTTTTAACGTGTCTCGATTCTACGGAGGCGGTGATAGAGGAGGCCATTGCGACAGGCTGTAATTTGGTGGTTGCTCATCATCCTATCGTATTCAAAGGCTTGAAAAAAATTACGGGTCGCAACTACGTAGAACGCGTCATTATCAAGGCAATTCAAAATAATATCGCGATTTATGCGATCCATACCAACCTTGATAATGTTTATAATAAGGGGGTAAATGAGAGGATCGGCCAGCAATTGGGATTGGTCGACACACAAATTTTAGCGCCCAAAGCAATCTTAAAGGGCTTTATTGCGTATACCTTTGATGAGAGAGCTGCAAAATTGTATGATGAGTTGAAAGCGGCCGGGGTAATTGCTTTACACCAGCAGGGCCATCGACTGGAGGGACAGTTTGAAGTAGGCTTGCAGACTAGAGTCGTAGGTCTATTGCGGGCAGCGGAGGCGCACAGTTCTATTACGGAAATTGAAAACAAGGCAACCAATGTGGGGGCTGGATTATACGGGGACCTGCCCGAAGCCATGGAAGAAGAAGCCTTTTTGGCTTACTTGAAAGAGCGGATGAAAGTAGACTGTATTAAGCATACAGCACTTCGCGGCCATAAAATAAAAAAAGTAGCGCTGTGTGGTGGAGCGGGCGGCTTTTTGTTAAGACAAGCCATCCGCCGAAAGGCTGATATTTTTATCACAGCAGATTACAAATACCACGAATTTTTCGACGCAGATCAAAACATTATCATTGCAGATATCGGACACTTTGAGAGTGAGCAATTTACAATTGATTTGTTAGCTGATATAATATCAGATAAATTTAGTAATTTTGCGGTTCGTTGCACGGCCGTGCGCACTAATCCGGTCCATTATTGGTGCTAATTGATTTATTTATCCAAGCAAAAGATTTAAATTAAACGTAAATGGCGGAATTGACAATAGCTGAGAAGCTGACAAATTTGTTTGTACTCCAGATGGTAGACTCCAAAATTGATGAAATACAAATCATGAAAGGGGAGCTTCCTATGGAAGTAAGTGACTTAGAGGATGAAATTGCCGGTTTGGAAACTCGAATCGGACGCCTGGAAGGTCAAATTCAAGAATTAGAGGGAGAAATGGGACGACATACTGCCAAGCAGAAAGAGGCAGAGACGCTCATTGAACGTTACCAGACGCAAATGGATAATGTAAAGAATCTGTCTCTTATACACATCTGACGCTGCCGACG
>CAJXUM010000823.1 GCA_913060855.1 uncultured Lewinella sp.
CTATCCTCTTCGTCGGCAGCGTCAGATGTGTATAAGAGACAGCAATATCGGCGTGGCTGCGCCGATGGCAGAATTCCCTTTTTCCGGTTGGAAGGATAGCTTTTTTGGTGATTTGCACGGTCAAGGAAGGCATGCGGTCGAGTTTTTCACGCAGACCAAAGTAGTAGTAGAGCGTTGGCTCAAGACTTGGGAGCGTAAGTTTTAACAACTTCAACAAAAGAAAACCAACTATATAATGAACAAGATCAATGTCGGCGTGATCGGATTGGGACGGATCGGCAAAATCCACATCAAGAATCTAGTCCAATTGGAGGGAGTATCTGTGCAAATGGCCACTGATCCCGATCCAAGTGCACAGCAATTTGCAACGGATTTGGGCGTGCCAAATGTAGGCTCAGCCTATCAGCAAATTTTTGATGATCCAACAATTGATGCAGTCATCATTTGTTCTCCTACCGATACGCATTTCGATTGTATAGAAAAAGCAGCAGCAGCAGGCAAGCATATTTTTTGCGAAAAACCCCTGGATATGACCGTAGAGGCGATCCAGCAAATACAGTCTATCGTAGAAAAAGCAGGTGTCAAATTACAAGTAGGATTCAATCGGCGATTTGATGTCCATTTTGCCAGAATCAGGGACCTAGTAGCTGCGGGAAAAGTGGGAGAAACCCATATCTTGAAGATTACTAGCCGGGATCCAGGGCCACCACCCATTTCCTATATTGAGCGGTCGGGAGGCTTATTTTTGGATATGACTATTCACGATTTTGATATGGCCCGCTTTATCGTGGGGAGTGAGGTGACGGAGGTATATGCCATCGGAAAAGTCAGAGTAGATCCCGCGATCGGGGAGGCAGGTGATGTGGATACGGCGATCGTCAATCTTACTTTCGAAGACGGAACTATTGCTACCATAGATAATAGCCGAAAAGCCAATTATGGCTATGATCAGCGCCTAGAGATTTTTGGATCAAAGGGTATGGCACATATCGAAAATCAAAAACCAGATTCACATATTTTATACGATGGCGATGGAGCGCATCAACCGCCTTTACTCGACTTCTTTCTGGAACGCTATAGGGATGCTTATCAGCGCGAAATGCAGGCCTTTGTCACCGCTATTAAGGAAGGAAAGGCAGTACCCGTTGATGGGAAGGATGCTTTGATGGCGACCATGATTGGTTTAGCGGCCTGGCGATCTGTAAAAGAGAATCGGCCAATTAGTTTGGCGGAAATAACTGCCACTTGAGTTTGACATTACCTTCAACGAAAAGCCAACAATATGCTACAGTTTCTAAGTTTTCTAGCCTTCACCGGGTTCGTAGCCTTCTACGCTACCTGGCAGCTCCGAAAAGATAAACTCAACACCCAGGATGGTTACTTTTTGGGGGGAAGGAGTTTGACCGGCGTTGTTATTGCTGGCTCGATGCTATTGACCAATATTTCCACGGAGCATCTCATTGGGATGAATGGTTCTTCCTATAAAAATGGAGCAATTATCATTGCGTGGGAGGTAACTTCTGCCCTGGCTTTGGTGGCGGCGGCGATGTACTTCGTGCCACGCTATCTTAAGATGGGCCTGACGACGATTCCCGAATTCCTAGAAAAGCGATTCGACGGCCTGACCCGAACCCTGATAGCATTATTGCTGATCATTTCTTTCGTGACCACCTTGCTTCCCATCGTATTGTACACGGGGGCCATTAACATTGAAAGCATTTTCGAAATTTCGGATTTACTCAATGTATCGAAAAGCCAAGGCCTCTGGATCACAGTGCTTGTCGTTGGTATATTAGGTGGAATCTATGCGATTTTTGGTGGTTTGAAGATGGTGGCCTATACCGATACGATTAATGGATTTGGACTATTGGTGGCGGGACTTCTGGTTCCCTTATTAGCCTTACTGGATATTGGAGATGGAAATGTGTGGGAAGGTATGACCAAGGTCTTTCAAAATAGCCCCGGCAAATTTGACGTGATCAGTGATGAACCTTCGGTCGGACCTGGTTCGCGCGAAGCCATATTACCGTTTGGTGTATTATTCACAGGACTCATCATTAATCAACTCTACTTTTGGACGATGCACCAGTCTATTATCCAAAGGGCATTAGGGGCGGTGAGTTTGAAGGAAGCGCAGAAAGGACTGTTGTTTACTGGTGTACTGAAAATACTGATTCCCTTAGTGATTGTTTTACCGGGACTGATTGCTTTTTATTATTTCGGTGATACCTATTATGATGACCAGGATAGCGTTTATCCCTTGCTATTGAAAAAAGTACTGCCCTTATGGTTGACCGGCTTTTTCGTAGCAGTAGTGATGGGAGCCGTACTCAGTACCTTTAATAGTGCCTTGAATAGTGCAGCGACTATTTTTAGTTTGGGGATTTACAAGCGTTACATTAATGAAGATGCCGAGGAGTCGGTTTTGGTGCGAATGGGTAGGATAGTGTCAACGGTACTAGCTATTTTTGCTATCTGTGTGGCACCTTATGTGGCCAATGCCCCTGCGGGTTTATACCAGCTGCTACAGCAACTCAATGGCATTTTCTTTATTCCCATGGCCACCGTGATTTTAGCAGGCTTTTTCTTCCCTAAAGTATCCGCTATTGGTGCCAAAGCAGGTTTACTATTCGGCTTAGCCTTTTATGTCATTATGGACCACGTGCTGCAGGTAGAATTGCACTTTGTGCATATTTGGGGGATCGAATTTGTTCTGAATGTGGCGGTCATGCATTTGGTGTCGATGTTCTATCCAAGAACCAATCCATTCGTGATCGAAGATGTAGGGATTCTGAATCTGGAGCAATGGAAATATGCAAAAGGATTAAGCATTTTCTTAGTGGCGATCACCTTAGTCATTTATATTTTACTGGGTAATGTGTAACCTAGCCGCTGTTTGTGTTTTTCACAAACAGCATGGTGAACTGCGATAATATGTTAGTGACAACAAAACACCTCTTTGACCATTGCTATGGTAAATACGCGATTCCCGCAGTGAATGTCTCTTTTATGGAGCAAACACTAGCCCTTTTTTCGGCAGCTGAAAAGGCCAATGCGCCCTTTATTGTACAAACCACGCCAGCTTCTCGAGACTATGCCAAAGCAGATATGTTGGTGAGTATTATAAAAGCAGCCGCTCGGCTATACCCCAAAACGGTATTTGCCCTGCATATGGATCATGGCAATGAGCAACACATAGTAGATGCCTTGCAAAAAGGAGATTATACTTCCGTCATGATCGATGCTTCTCACGATCCTTTTGTAACCAACATAGAACGAACGAAGGCGGTAGTCGCGCAAGCCCATAGTAAAGGAGTCAATGTAGAAGCTGAATTGGGAGTTTTAGCGGGCGTTGAAGATGACTTGAGTGTGGATGAAGCCCACGCCTTTTATACCAACCCCAATGAAGTAGAGGTATTTGTGAAAGCCACGAATTGCGACAGCTTGGCCATTGCGGTGGGGACCAGCCATGGCGCCTATAAATTCTCCGGCGGACAGGGATTGCAATTTGCGATTTTAGAAGAAATACAAGAACGTTTGCCTGGCTTTCCACTCGTCTTACACGGTGGTTCAGCCGTCAACTATGAGGAAATCAACCGCATTAATGCAGCAGGTGGGCAGTTGCAGGCCTCCGCCAAGGGGGTAGATCCTGCAGAAGTCAAGAAAGCAATTTCATACGGAATTTGTAAAGTGAATCTAGCGACTGATTTCCGGCTGTTGTGGACGCGAGTGAATCGGGAGTTTTTCAGTGAGCAGCCCGATCAATTTGCTCCCATGATTCCTGGTAAAGTATATATGGACGAATACGAAAAAACGATGCTGCATAAATTCGATTTACTTAATGCCACGGGTATGGCTAAGGGATGAGGTATAAATAAAGGCAATAAATTAGGTGCAGTTATTTTGCTTCAGCATGAGGCAGAAAACACAGGCATAGCAGCGCTACGGCGAGTATTTCTAACGAAATACTGGAGGAAAAGAACAAGCATAAATGTTGAATTTATTTTTAACTTATCCCTAAACCCTTAAGAAA
>CAJXUM010000824.1 GCA_913060855.1 uncultured Lewinella sp.
CCATTATTCATCCACTAGCTACGCGTCAGTGGATTTCAGCAGGGATTGAAGCAGCTAATAACGCACCAGTTGCTCGTTTCAACCCAGGAGTGATCCAAACTTAAAAGCTAGGTAAAAAACAGTACAATATTAGACAAACGCGGTTCTAATGGATTGACGGTTCAATCACCACCCGCAATGTCTCATTTTTTTGTATACTTGGCAGTACATTCAATATTACTTATTCGCCCAAGCAATCCATGTGAAACAGCAAGAACAAGAGAACAATAAATTAATGGCATGGCTCAAGAAAATTGGGCTAGCAGGTTTTCTTTTCTTTCTTATCAAAGGCTTGGTCTGGATTGCCATTTTTATGGGCATCGGACAATGTTTTTAAATCTCCCGGATGATGGTTACGAAATGGACTTGCCTAGTTCTATTGATATTTCAGGTAGCGACTGCTAGCGGACAAGATATCATTCCACTCCGCAATCCTTCTATGGAAGCACTGCCTGGTCCGGGCAAAACCCCTCCATTCTGGCACTTTTGCGGACCTCCCCAGGAGACCCCTCCTGATGTACATCCTTCTGGCGCATTCGGCATTCAGAAAAAAGCGGCTCACGGACAGACTTATATTGGCTTAGTCGTTAGAGATAATGGCACAACGGAAAAAATCTCTCAGCGGCTGGAAACACCGTTGATAGCTGGGCAAACCTATCGTTTTCAATGCTATGTGGCGAGACCAGAAATTTACCGAAGCATCAGCCGATCGACCATGCAACCCGATTCCTTTACGCGGGCTATCCGCCTTCGACTTTGGGGCGTGCAACATTGCGAAAAGATGCTCCTTTTGGGTAGTACTCCATTGATTACTAATACCGAGTGGCAGCTTTATCATTTTGAGTTCACGCCAAATCAAACGATCAATGGAATCATGTTTGAAGCTTGGTATGATACCGATGAGACCTACTATAATGGTGGGATATTTCTCGACCTCGTTTCTCCTATTTATAAAACCACCCAAAGTGCCATTCATACACCTAGCATTCCAGCTCTCTCGGATGCTGAATCGCTAAAGAGTTTTATTTACCAGGAGACCCAAAAAATAAAATTAACTAAAGCAGACCTCCTGCACAAAGAATTTATCATCGATAGCGATTCCTGCTATTATTTCACGCCCCTTCCCCTGTGGGATATTGGCCGGATGTTGAGTAAGTCGGCCAAAGTCAAAATACATGTAGCAGCGACTAGCAAAATGGCTCAGTACCAGGAGGAGGTCATCACCGAAGCCCTGCAGTTGGGCGGCTTACCCTCCTTTCGCATCAAATGGCACAAGCTCAAAAAGCCCCCAAAGGGAAAGCGCTGGATGGCTAGTGACCCCAGGCAACAAATCTTCATAGGCCTGAGCGGTCTCTAAGGAATGAAGAATAAATAAGTTAGTCCAAGAAGCTAAATATTTTTTCACCAGCCTAGGCGGGAAGAATGAACATAGCCTAGCTACATGAATGATGAAGAACGACGGCTGGTGGAAAAAGATAACGGTAATTGGACTTAGTTATTTATTTTTTATTCCATAGTATATCATAGCAGAGAAAAAACAAAAACGAATGAGTTTACTTACTGTCGGTGTTTTCGGAACCTCCAGAAAAAAACAGGAAAAAAGAGTCCCCATACACCCTGATCAATTGGATTGGATTGATGAAGAGATCAGAAGCCATCTGTTTTTTGAAAAGGGTTATGGCTTACCCTTTGGAATGAGTGACGACCAGCTCGCTACAGTAAGCGGTGGAGTCCTTAGTCGGTCCGAACTTTTTCAGCAGTGCGATGTCGCTTTATTGGCTAAACCGATACCGGAAGATTTTGATGACATGAAAGAGGGAACCATCCATTGGGGGTGGCCACATTGCGTACAGCAAAGGAGGATTACACAAACCGCTATTGACCGAAAGTTGACACTGATTGCCTGGGAGGCCATGCATCGTTGGTCAGCTCACGGAGATTGGCAAATGCATATTTTTCAAAACAATAATGAAATTGCCGGATATGCCGGGGTACACCATGCGATGAACCTGATGGGAATCGATGGAAATTATGGACCGAATCGAAAAGCAGTTGTGATTAGCTTCGGTTCGGTAAGTAGAGGGGCCATCCGGGCATTGCAGGCTAGGGGTATTCAAGACATCACGGTGTTTACCCAACGGCATTATTTTCTGGTGGCCGATCAGATGGCCGGAGTCAAATATTATCAATTTGATGAAGATAAAGATGGCACCCTAATATCCCTACATCCAGAAAACCCAACCCGCCCTTTTGTGGAAGAATTGGCTGATGTAGATATCATAGTGAATGGTATGCTACAGGATACTGACCACCCTGTGATGCTGGTACCGGAAGATCAAAATGATCGCCTGAAACCAGGCTGCCTAATTGTGGATGTCAGTTGTGATGAAGGAATGGGTTTTTCATTTGCTAAACCTACTGATTTTGAGGTGCCGATTTTTAAGGTAGGCAATGTGTTTTATTATGCGGTAGATCACACGCCTTCCTACCTATGGAATGCCGCGACCTGGGAAATATCTAATAGCCTGACGCCTTATTTACCGCTTATCATGGGAGGTCCGGAAAAATGGGAAGGAAGTGAAACCATTCGCCGAGCTATTGAGATTCAAGATGGGGTAATAAAAAACCCCAAAATCACCTCTTTTCAGAAGCGATCAAGTGAATATCCCCATATTGAACTTTCGTAAGAGAATGAAGCGTATTTGAAATATAATTTTTTAGCGGTTTGTAAATCAATCATGATGAAAAATGTGCTGTTGTTTTTCTTCTTTTTAAGCTGTGTAATGGTGGCACAGGGACAGGCCGAAGGCCCACTTGGAAATGTAGTGATCACCTCCAAAAAGAAGAAAACCCAGGTACGCACCAATGAAAAGGGGCAATTACTGATAAATGTATCCCGAAAGAATGTCCGTAAATTAAAAGCCAAAGGATGGGTCCTATATAGTGACTTCGGTGCTAAGGGCGACGGCATAACTGATGATATCGACGCTATTGCTGCGGCCCATGCATTCGCCAATCAGCACGGTCTGTTGGTGAAAGCCGACGAAGGCTTCACCTACTACATTGGTGGAAAAGAACGCACCGCGATCATTCAGACCGATACCGATTTCGGTACGGCCGTTTTCATGATTGACGATACTGAAGTACAAAACCGAAGTGCATCTATTTTCAAGGTGACTTCCAACCTGAGACCGTTTAAATTGGAAGGGGTATTTTCACTTAAGCGGAATCAGGCGAAAATCGACGTCTCTTTGCCCGGAACTTGTCTGATCACGGTCACCAATGCTGATGTAAAGCACTACATCCGATTTGGACTGAACCAGAATAATGGATCTGCGCAGACGGATATCTTTGTCGTTGATAAAAACGGCAATGTGGATATGAATGCTCCGATCATCTGGGACTTCGACCAAATCACGGAGATCACCGCTCTACCCATTGATGAAAAGACGCTGAACATCACCGGAGGGCGTTTTACCACAATGGCCAATCTAGCTGAATCGAAGTACAACTATCATAGTCGAAACATCGAAATCATGCGCTCCAATGTGCTTGTCGACGGGCTGGAACACCGCATCATTGGCGAAGGAGAGCATGGAGCACCCTATCGCGGCTTCATTAGTGTCCGCGACTGCTCTAACGTAAGGGTTCAGAACACCATCTTGACCGGACACAAAACCTACCGTACTATTGGCGCGGCAGGGAAGCCCGTCTCCATGGGCTCTTATGATTTGTCAGTCAGCCGTGCCTTGAATGTATCATTCGTGAACTGCAGTCAGACCAATGACATTAATGATCGCACCTACTGGGGAATCCTGGGTTCCAACTACTGCAAGAATCTTCTTTATGACAATTGCACCTTTTCCCGCTTCGATGCCCACAAGGGAGTGGCCAATGCCACCATTCGTAACTCGACCCTGGGACACATGGGCATCAACGCCATTGGCAGCTGTCTCTTATACACATCTCCGAGCCCACGAGACCGAGGCT
>CAJXUM010000825.1 GCA_913060855.1 uncultured Lewinella sp.
CGAGATCAGCCTCGGTCTCGTGGGCTCGGAGATGTGTATAAGAGACAGAGATATTTGTGAAAAAACAGGTAGCGAGCAGTCCTTGACTTCTCATCACCTACAAAATATGCGCTTGAAAGGCATTTTGAGTGTAAAAAGAGATGGTAGAAGCATGATGTATTCACTCAAAGAGAGAGATGTATCTCTTATTATTGAGTGTTTGGAGAATTGCCAATGCAACATGTAATATCGTTCAAGCACCTTCGGGTGCTTTTTTTTGCTTATTTGCATGAATAAAACAACATATATTGGTATTTAAAGGTAAAATGTATGGATCTTTCTATAGATAAAAAGACTTTCGAGGAAATTGCTGAAGCCATCCATAGTGATGCCAGCCCCGTTGGCATAGATGCTAAGAAAACACATGTATTAATTTTGGAGAAATTGATACAAATAGAAAATCGACTTACTGCCATAGAAAAAAAGCTGCAGGGCTGATGAATATAGAACAAGCAGAAATTGCCAAATTAGTACAACAACACTTTCCCGCCATCGCTGAAAAGAAGCTGCAGGAAGAGATTAGCCAAGTCGGTATACTCCTACACTTTAAGGCAGGGCAACTGATCCAGGATTATGGTAGTTATATCAAGATGGTTCCCTTGTTGATCAAAGGCAGCATCAAGGTATTACGGGAAGATGAAGAAGGCAATGAATTGTTTCTCTATTATTTGGAAGAAGGGGAGACCTGCTCGATGTCTTTTTCTTGTTGCATGATGAATAAACAAAGTGATATTCGAACCATAGCAGAAGAAGATACGACGATAATTGGTATCCCCATTCGTTATGTCGATGACTGGATGCGTCAATACCAGAGTTGGAAAAACTTTGTGATGCAATCCTATGATGCTCGCATGAAGGCATTGGTACAAACCATAGACAGTATTGCTTTCAAAAAAATGGATGAGCGACTGCTGGAATATTTGAAACAAAAGGCTAAGGTCACTTCAAACTCCTTGATACAGACCACCCACCAAGCCTTGGCTTATGACTTGAATGCTTCTAGAGAAGCTGTTTCTAGGCTGTTAAAGCAACTAGAAAAACAAGGTACGGTCAAATTGGGACGCAATAGTATTGAACTTCTCTGATATACCACTGGGTTTAGACTTCAGAAGTTTACTCAGTCATTACTAGGAAAACTTCTGAAGTCTTCCACCAGACACCCGCTAATCCTGCTAATTCTTGCCAATCGACTAGATAAGTAGTCAAAAATATTTAAGTTTGGGTTGTTGAACAAAATAGCCCATTTCGGGTTTTGATTGAAACTCATTGACTAACCTTTCTAGTATGAAAAAGACATTCCAATCTAGGTGGTCCCTTCGGACTATCCAATATCTATTTACTTTATTATTGTTACCTGCCTTCTTGATCGGGCAAGCTGGACCGCCCAAAGGGCCAAAATCAGCTGAAGGAGGAGATAAAAAGAAGAAGAAGGAAGAGATGAAAACCTTCCAGGAAATTATCACCGACAAGGCCGAAACCATGGAGGGCATGCTTCATGTCCACAAGGTAGAAGACAAATATTATTTTGAAATACCCAACGAACTTTTCGGGAGAGATGTATTGGCGATTACGCGTATGTCAAAGACACCAACAGGTGCTGGCTATGGTGGAGAAATGGCCAATCGTCAAGTATTTCGATTTGAAAAAGGACCGAAGAAGAATGTATTCCTGCGCGTGATTTCTTTCATCAATGTGGCAGATAGCTTGGAACCTATTTACCAAGCAGTACAGAACTCAAATGTAAATCCCATTGCTGCGGCTTTTGATATTAAAGCCATTCGTAAGGATACTTCTGTGCTGATTGAAGTGGGGGGATTCTTTGACAAGCCCAATCAGGCTTTCGATATGTCTACCAGAATGAAGAGTCGCTACAAAATGAAAGCGATACAAAAAGATCGCTCTTATATCGAAAGTATCAAGTCATTTCCGATCAATGTCGAAGTTAGAAGCGTGAAAACCTATAGTGTTACGCCTCCAACTCCTCCTCGCCCTGGCGCAACGCCCGGACGATCTAGAACAGTAGACCTAGCAGCAGGTGTATCAGCTGGTGTTGTTACTTTTGAGCTGAATACTTCTATGATTTTATTGCCAGAAACGCCCATGCGTCGTCGTTTATTCGACCCACGTGTCGGTATTTTCTCCAATAGATACACCGTTTTTGACGGCGAACAGGAGCGTGCAAAAAGAGAAACATTCACCGTCAGGTGGAGGTTAGAAGCCAAGAACGACGCTGATGCTCGCCGCCAGCAGAACGGTGAATTGATTGAGCCAGCCAAACCTATCGTGTTTTATATTGACCCTGCAACTCCTAATAAGTGGCGACCTTTCCTCAAGCAAGGTGTAGATGATTGGCAGGTAGCTTTTGAAGCCGCAGGCTGGAAAAATGCAATTGTAGCCAAGGATTGGCCAGAAAACGATCCCAACATGAGTTTGGAAGATGCTCGTTTTTCTGTGATTCGATACTTTGCGTCTGATATACAAAATGCTTACGGGCCTAATGTGCATGACCCACGATCGGGTGAAATATTGGAGAGTCACATTGGCTGGTATCATAATGTAATGAAGCTGTTGAAACGCTGGTATACCATCCAGGCAGGGCCTAATGATCCCGCAGCACGCCCTAATGATTACGATGATGAATTGATGGGGCAATTGGTACGTTTTGTGTCTTCTCATGAAGTGGGTCACACGATTGGGTTGCGCCACAATTTTGGTGCGAGTAATGCCACCCCCGTCGAAAAATTACGTGATCCTGCTTTTATGGCAGCTAACGGTCATACCTCTTCTATCATGGATTATGCACGCTTCAACTATGTCGCACAACCTGAAGATGGCGTGAAAAACCTTTTCCCAAGAATTGGTGATTATGACAAATGGGCGATTGAGTGGAATTACCGACCCATTTATACTACAAAAGACGAATATGAGGATAAGCAGATATTGAACAAGTGGTACAAAGAAAAAGCTGCTGATAACCAACGTTTGTGGTTTATCACTGAGCGTAGTTCTTACGATCCACGAGCACAGTCTGAAGACCTAGGTGATAATAGTATGACCGCTTCTGAATACGGAATCAAGAACCTCAAGCGAATTGTACCTAATATCCTAGATTGGACCAAAGAAGATGCAGAAGGATATGAGATGGCTAAAGAATTATATGATGGCGTAGCGGGTCAATATCGCCGTTATATCGGGCATGTTACCAAATGGGTCGGCGGTGTTTTTGAAACGCCAAAGACTTATGACCAAGGGGGCATGATCTATGAGCCAGCGCCAAAGGCTATGCAGAAGAGTGCCGTTAACTTTTTGAATCGTCATCTTTTTCAGACGCCAAGTTGGATGCTCGACAAAAATGTGCTGAATAAGCTGCGTCCAGATCAAGGGGTGGCTGCTATTGCTCGCTTGCAGGAGTCTACACTCAATAGCTTAATGTCTGTTTCTCGTCTACAACGAATCATCGAGACCGAAGCTGGTTTTGCGGATGCATATGGGATTGAAGAATACTACGATGACCTTTACAAAGGGATGTGGAGTGAACTCAACCAAAGTGGCGCCATTAGCACACACCGTAGAAACCTACAAAAAATGTACGTGGAGAAGATGATAGCGATGCTGAAACCTAAGGCATCTCCTTCCTTCTCTTTCTTCGGCGGAAGTGTGAATGGACCATCTATGGATCCCATGAAAACGGATATCGTTTCGATGTCTCACGGAACGCTGGAAAGATTGCATGCTGATTTGAAAAAATCGAAAAGAAAATATAGTGATAAACTTTCGGCTTATCACGTGAAAGACTGTATGAGCCGAATCGAAGAGGCCTTAGATATGGATTAATTTTGTTTTAATCTTTAGGCAGGAGAGGGAATAAAGTGTAGTGCTTTATTCCCTCTTTGTATTTTAGCTAACTAAGCACAAGCTCCTCTCATTTAAACTTGCCTACTACAAAAACTGTCTCTTATACACATCTGACGCTGCC
>CAJXUM010000826.1 GCA_913060855.1 uncultured Lewinella sp.
CGAGATCAGCCTCGGTCTCGTGGGCTCGGAGATGTGTATAAGAGACAGCACTTCTACTAAGCTTGCTGGGTTATCTACTTTTTTTTGTAGCACAGGCGCAAACTAATCCGGAAGTCAAAAGTCCGCTTCGAGTGGGCGTCGTGGGCCTAACCCATTCACATGTACACTGGATATTGGGACGTGAAGACCGGGGTGATATCGAAATCGTCGGTATTGCCGAACCCAACAGAGAACTCGCCGCCCGTTATGCCAAACAACATGGCTTTTCTATGGATTTGGTGTTCTCTTCCTTGGAAGAAATGTTGGACAAAGCAAAGCCCACTGCCGTTACGGCCTTTAACTCCACCTACCAGCACCTAGAAACAGTACAGGTTTGTGCCCCCCGAGGTATTCATGTCATGGTGGAAAAACCATTGGCGGTTAGTAGTAAACACGCCCAGCAGATGGCCGCTTTAGCTCGAAAGCACAAGATTCATCTCCTCACCAATTACGAAACCACCTGGTACGCTACCAACCATAAGGCCTATGCAATGGTCAATGAAGAAAAAGCCATCGGGCCTATTCGTAAGATAGTGATTCACGACGGGCATCAAGGACCAAAAGAGATTGGCGTCAACCAAGAATTCCTGGATTGGCTAACTGATCCGGTGCAAAATGGCGGCGGGGCAGTCACTGACTTCGGCTGTTACGGTGCCAATCTCATGACCTGGCTGATGAAGGGACAAAGACCTAGTACGATCTCCGCCACCCTGCAAACGATAAAACCTGCTATTTATCCTAAGGTAGATGATGAGGCTACGATTGTCCTTACCTACCCACAAGCCCAGGGAATTATCCAGGCTTCTTGGAATTGGCCCTACTCCCGCAAAGACACAGAAATATATGGCAAAGAGGGCTACATTTTTGCCGAAAATCGCCGCGACCTCCGCTATCGCCCCAACGAAAAAGCCAAAGAAGTACGGGAGGCTCTTGCAGATAGAGCGGCTCCTTTAGATGATCCCTTTGCTTACCTAGCTGGAGTTGTACAAGGACGTATTCAACCGAAAGCCTTCGATTTGTCTTCGTTGGAAAATAACCTGATTGTGGTCGAGATTCTTGATGCGGCTAAGAAGAGTGCTAAAAAGGGAAGGGTGATTAAGTTGAAGTAGACTGGGGATTAGACTTCAGAAGTTTTCTTTGGCCCGTCCAGGGAAACTTCTGAAGTCTTACTTGGTTTCTTTATACTAGTCTATATCCCTTTTTCAGCTTAGAACTTAGACTTCAGAAGTTTTCTTTGGCACGTCCAGGGAAACGGCTGAAGTCTGATAAGAAGAACATACAATGCACTGATAAAAATCACCATTCGACTTAAGTTTTATAATTGAGCGCGCTGAGCAATGCCCCTACCTTTGGAATGATTTTTAAGTCAATCATTTTAAAATCTGCTTAGCATGCCTTTCAATCTAGAGAAATACCTAATCAACACTTCGGAAATCTACCGAAATTGTAGCGTCCCAGAGTTATATGAAATAGCCTTACGCTTAGAAAAAGGAACAGCCATCTCTGATGTGGGAGCTTTATTGGTTTATTCCGGCGAAAAAACAGGCCGTAGTCCCAAGGATAAACGCGTAGTTAAAGCGCCAGAATCGGAACAGAATATCGACTGGGGAGATATCAATATTGCGCTGGATGAGCATACATTTATGATCAATCGAGAGCGGGCTATTGATTATTTAAATAGTCGAGAAAGAGTTTTTGTGGTAGATGCCTTTGCCGGTTGGGACCCCAAGTACCGTCTCAAAGTACGGGTGATCTGTACCAGAGCCTATCATGCGCTTTTCATGCAGAACATGCTGATTATGCCTAGCCAGGAAGAATTGGCTGACTTTGGAGAACCCGATTATACGATCTTCAACGGAGGCAGTTTCCCGGCCAATCGATACACCTCACAGATGACCTCCACAACTAGTGTGGATGTGAGCTTAGAGGAAAAAGAAATCGTCATCCTAGGTACCGAATACGCCGGAGAAATGAAAAAGGGAATTTTCTCGGTTATGAACTACCTGATGCCGCTACAAGATGTATTACCCATGCACTGTTCCGCTAATGTAGGTGAAGCTGGAGATGTGAGTGTCTTATTCGGTCTATCGGGAACGGGTAAAACGACACTCAGTGCCGATCCGAAAAGAAAATTGATTGGCGATGATGAGCACTGCTGGACGGATACCGGCGTTTTCAATATTGAAGGCGGCTGTTACGCCAAAGCTATTGACCTGAGTGCTGAAAATGAGCCAGATATTTTCAATGCCATCCGCTTTGGTACCATCCTTGAGAATGTGGTCTATGATGACCTTACAAGAGAAGTAGACTACAGCAATACGTCTATTACGCAAAATACACGAGCCTCTTATCCGATACACTTTATCGATAATATTCAGAAACCTTGTGTAGCGGGAATTCCCAAAAATATCATCTTTTTGACTTGTGATGCCTTTGGTGTTCTCCCTCCGGTTAGCTTACTTACACCAGAGCAAGCCAGTTACCATTTCATTTCTGGTTATACCGCCAAAGTAGCGGGTACTGAAATGGGAGTGAAGGAACCTCAAGCGACTTTCTCAGCCTGTTTTGGTGCTGCCTTTATGATGTGGCATCCCAATAAATACGCAGAACTATTAGGACAAAAAATCAGAACGTCTGGCGCCAAAGCTTGGTTGGTGAATACAGGTTGGACAGGTGGCCCTTATGGCGTCGGGAACCGTATTAAGTTGAAGTATACGCGAGCTATTATTGATGCCATCCACCATGGTAGTTTCGAGGGGGTCGACATGTTGACCGAAAGACAATTCGGCTTACAGATACCAGCTACTTGCCCAGCTGTACCAAGTGAAATACTCAATCCTAAAAACACCTGGGAAGACAAGCAGGCGTACGACGAAACGATGGATAAATTAGTAGGCTTGTTTCAAGCTAATTTCAAACAATTCCAAGCGATGGTCAATCCTGACATTATAGAAGCAGGACCCGTTTTGGAAACCGCATAAATACCTCGACAGCTGTTGCCAACAGGAAGTCCTTTCCGATATGGATAGTTCAGTATATCCGCCCTGGCAACAGCTGTTCTTTTCCTATTCGCCTTTCTAACAAATACACAAGTCCTAACAATCCGATAGGCCCAAACAGTTCCGCTCAAATAAGTACTAAGTAAAGCGAAAAAGTGACTACTTTTTTCCATCTTTACTTGCTTTTTATCATTAACACTTGCCTCCATATGGAAAAACTGGGCGGACTTCGAAAAGGATACCTTTTCCTGCTACTATCCCTCATCACATTCCCCGCTACGAGCCAATCGCTAGATAAGACTCAAATAGAACAGGCAGCCAAAGCAGCCTTGCAAACAGCTACAGCAAACTTACGTGACTTCTTAAGTTTGCCCAATGATGGTAATTATCCGGATCAAATCCAGGAGAATCTACAATGGTGCTTGCAAAGGTTTCAGCAACTAGATTTTGCTACTCGCGTATTAGAGACCACAGGGGCACCGCTAGTTTTTGCAGAAAAAAACTATCACCCAGACGCAAAAAGTATACTGTTCTATTTACAGATAGATGGTCAACCGGTAGATACCAGCGAGTGGTTTCAGGATAACCCTTTCAAAGCGGTCTTGAAACAGCAGAATGCAGCTGGAGAATGGGCGATCATTGATTGGGCCAAAGCCGAGAAAGGGTTTAATCCCGATTGGCGCATCTTTGCCCGTTCTGCTTCCGACTCCAAAGGGCCAGCGATAGCCTTGATGACGGCCCTGCAGATTATGAAGGATAAAGGCCTGCAGCCTGACTTTAATATCAAAATAATTGCGGATTTCCAAGAAGAATTGGGCTCCCCTAGCCTACCCGGAGCCGTAGAAACTTACCGTGATTTACTACAAGCTGAAATGATGCTCATCATGGACGGTACGCGCCATCTCAGTAATTTACCTACACTCACCCTGTCTCTTATACACATCTCCGAGCCCACGAGACCGAGGCTGATCTC
>CAJXUM010000827.1 GCA_913060855.1 uncultured Lewinella sp.
GAGATCAGCCTCGGTCTCGTGGGCTCGGAGATGTGTATAAGAGACAGGTACCTTAACGGATATAGCCGCGGAAGAAAATACGATCACTATAGTAGGTAAAGTGTTTGATGGAGAAGGGGTTCCTGCCGACGATGCTATGGTGGAAATCTGGCAAAATGACCAAAAGACACAACGATTTGGTAGATATGGTACCGGAACAGACAAGGAAAACCGTTTCCTTTTCCAAACAACTAAACCCGAATCGGTGGATGGTGCTGCCCCTTTTTTATCAGTGGTCTTGTTCATGCGGGGCTTACTATTACATCTCTATACCCGTATTTATTTTTCGGATGAAGAGGCCTTGAATGCCAAGGATGAAGTACTGCTAACGGTTCCCCAGGATCGACGACAGACCCTGATTGCGCAGAAAAAAGGACAGGTGTATACATTCAATATCTATGTGCAAGGCGAAAATGAGACTGTATTTTTCGATATTTAATAGAAAACCATGAGCCTGTACCAGAACCTGTTTTACACCGATTTTACCCAGGAACTCTGCTCCGACGAGCGGATGGTTAGCCTGATGCTGGAAGCTGAATGGGCGCTGGTAAAGGCACAGGAGGAACAGGGTATCATACCGAAGGATACGACTACGACCCTTTCTGGCATTTTTCAAACGATCGAAATCGATATTGAAAAATTAAAAAGAGCTATTCCCCTGACGGGAAATGCGGCGGCTCCACTGGTGAAGCAATTGGTGGCGGAGGTGAAAAAGCAGAACGAGGAAGCGGCCAAATATATCCATCTCGGCGCTACGAGCCAGGACATCGTCGACACCGCAACGATTTTAAAAGCGAAACACTTTTTGTTTTGGCTGCATGAAAAGATAACTACACTAGAACAAATACTCACTCAATTGACTCGTCAATACCGAAATACGGTCATGATGGGTCGCACACTCATGCAGCAAGCACGGCCCATCACTTTTGGCCTGAAAACGGCCATTTGGTTGGAAGGCATTCGCTCCCTAAAACAACAGCTCCAATCGGCTGAAAACGAATTGCTTTGTATTCAGCTGGGTGGCGCGGTAGGCAGTCAAAATCAATACCTCAGTCAAGGAGTAAGACATTCCTTTGCTCAAATTTTAGGTTTACGTGATTCGACCAATTGGCATACACAACGGGGGAACCTAGCCGCCTTTGCCAGTGTGCTGGGCGTACTCACAGGTAACTTGGCGAAGATCGCGAATGATATTGTTTTGCTTTCGCAAACGGAAGTCGGAGAAGTCTTCGAACCCTCAGCTGAGGGCCGAGGCACCTCAAGTACCATGCCCCACAAACGCAATCCCGTGCTGTGCACCAGCATCTTGGCTAATGCACATCGCGTACCTTTTGGGGTAGCTAGCCTGCTGACTGCCATGCCGCAAGCACACGAACGCTCGGCGGGGCGCTGGCAGGCGGAGTGGGAAACCCTGGATGATCTATTGGGCTTAACCGCTGGCGCAATGGAAAAATCAATTGAATTACTCGGTGGCTTGGAAGTGAATGAAGGGAGGATGAGACAAAATATCGAATTAACTAGCGGCTTGATATTCGCTGAAACGGTGGCCTTGGCATTAGCGGAGAAAGAGGGGAAACAAGCGGCGCATGATTTAATAAAAAAGGCCTGCCAAACCGCAACGGCAGAGGGGAAACATCTGCTGGAAATAGTAGAGCAGCTGGATTTAGGTTTTACTTCAAAGGAGTTAAGTGATTTTTTTCAACCCGAGAATGCCATTGGCGGCAGCCTTGATATCATAGATGAAATTTTAGCCAACAAATGAATACACATTATCAAATAGAAGGTACACCCAATAGTCCCGTGTTGGTGTTTTCCAATTCATTGGGAACAGATTTGTCGATGTGGGACGCTGTCGTTCCCCTACTCCTACCCTACTTCCGCATTCTGCGTTATGATACGCGTGGACTGGGCAAAAGCGACGTCACCTCCGATCCTTATACGATGGCTCAACTGGGGCAAGATGTGATTGATCTGATAGATGAGCTGGGTTTTGAAAAAGTCCATTTTTGTGGCTTATCTATGGGAGGCCAGATTGGCCAATGGCTGGGTATCCACCATGGTGGTCGACTGAACAAGTTAGTGCTCTGTAATACGGCGGCTAAAATCGGAACACCCCAAGCCTGGAATGACCGCATTCAATTCATCCAAAAGGAGGGCTTACAAGCCATCTGGGCCGGTTCGCAAAAGGTATGGTTTAGAGAGGTCTTTGCGCAAGAGAATCCCGTTTTGATGAGCCAGCTGGAACGTATGTTTTTGCAAAATAAAGTCTTGGGCTATGCCCATTGCTGTGGGGCAATTCGGGATGCCGATTTTAGAAGCGATTTGGAAAAAGTAGATACAGCCACCTTGGTGATCACCGGCGATGAAGATCCCGCCACCACCGTAGCGGATGCCGAATGGATGGTAGAAAAAATTCCCAATTCCCAATTAGCCGTCTTAGCAGCTAGACATATACCCAGCATCGAACAAGCGGAAGCTTTTGCCGAAACCTTGATCGATTTTTTGGTGGGTAAGACTACTTTAGACAAAGGTATGCATGTCCGCCGGACGGTACTGGGAGATGCCCATGTTGACCAGGCCAGCCAGAATATCAACGCTTTTAATGAGGATTTCCAATCTTTTATCAGCCACTATGCTTGGGGAGAAATCTGGACCAGGCCCGGATTGACCAAGCCGAACCGTAGTCTGATCACCTTGGCCATGATGATTGCGCTCAATCGAAAAGCGGAATTCAAAATGCATGTCAAAGCGGCTATACATAATGGGGTGACGGTGGCGGAAATCAAAGAAGTGATTTTGCAATCGGGCGTTTATTGTGGACTGCCGGCGGCCAATGAAGCCTATCATTCGGCACAGGCCGTTTTCAAAGAAAATGGCATTGATTTTTAGTAAGAAGTTGTTTGACGGAAATAGTAGAAAATGAAAAAAATAAAAACCCAAGTCGGGATTATTGGAGCGGGTCCAGCAGGTTTGTTCCTGGCCCATTGGTTAAAGAAGAACGGCATCGAATCCGTCATTTTGGAACGAAAAAGCCGGGAATATGTAGAAGGTAGGGTCCGTGCAGGATTGTTGGAGCAGAACACGCAAGATATATTGAGAGAGTTGGATTTGGCCGATCGCATGGAGAAAGAGGGGCATCTGCATCACGGCGTTTACCTAAGTTTTGACGGCAAGCGCACGCGTGTACCCTTTGGTGAGTTGACGGGCGGGCGGCAGATTATGATCTATGGCCAACGAGAGGTCATTAAAGACCTCACTGATGCCTGGTTGACTTCGGGCGGGCAGCTTCTCTTTGAAGCCCAAGCCAACCGAATTGAAGGTATTGAAACGGCTACTCCTAGTATTCATTTTGAACAGGATGGAGAGGAAGGCGTGATCGAATGTGATTTTGTGGCAGCCTGTGACGGCTACCACGGTTTGGGCAGAAAGACCCTGCCTGAAGATGTCTATAACGAACATAGCGTCACCTACCCATTCAGTTGGCTCGGTATATTGGCAAACGTGGCGCCTTCTACAGATGAACTGATTTATGCTTACCACGAACGAGGTTTTGCACTACACAGCTTGCGATCACAGACAGTCAGTCGCCTCTATCTCCAAGTGGATAATGATGACCATATCGATAATTGGCCGGACGATAGAATTTGGGAAGAGTTGAGCATACGCTTGGCGGCGGAAGGGTTCTCGTTGCAATCGGGACCGATTTTTGAAAAAGGGATTACCGCCATGCGCAGCTTTATGATTGACAATATGCAACACGGTCGTTTGTTTTTGGCAGGGGATGCGGCCCATATCGTTCCACCGACGGGCGGAAAAGGAATGAATCTGGCCATTGCAGATGTCAAGCACCTGGCGGAGGGTTTTGTCGACTTTTATAAAAATAATTCTTTGATCGGCTTGGATAATTATACAGCTGTCTCTTATACACATCTCCGAGCCCACGAGACCGAGGCTGATCTCG
>CAJXUM010000828.1 GCA_913060855.1 uncultured Lewinella sp.
CTCTTCGTCGGCAGCGTCAGATGTGTATAAGAGACAGGTAAATACGAATTAAGGTTCATTAATATACATAAATATAAGAAAAAGGGATATACCTATGTAGTTTCTAGCGCTCGTGTCCACTTGGTACCTTAGGTAAGTTGCGTCTTAGTTTGGGTGAGTAGCTAATCATAATAAGACTACTGCTAAAGTATCTTTGCTAGAAAGTATAGCTGGACAATGTTTACGCTTAATATGAGTGTACGGAAAGAAGTGAGAAGTGTTCGATTGATTTGAAGTTTTTTGAGCTAAGGTTTAATTGACTTTAGATGCTAAATAAAAAAACCGGTGTAAGCTGTCACTACCTTTCGGTAATGGACTTACACCGGAATAAAAGGGACTGAATTATGGTGCTAAATTAGTGCCGACTGATATTAAACTTACTACTCCATTGTTGCTCACCCTGGGTAACCTGTATAAAGTAGGTTCCTTGACTAAGGTGATTAATAGGTAGCGTTTCTTGGTGACCGCTTTCGGTTGCTGTCACCGACCTTTGCTCTACAACCTGACCTGTTGCATTATAGATGCGTACGAGGGAGTTCCCCCCATCTGAACCCGGAATGGCTACGTGCAACTCTTCTTGTGCAGGATTAGGGAAAACAGATAAAGCCTCTGCTGGTAGATCCATCGTTTGGGCTGTGCTTTCGACCAAGCCTTCGTAACACTCGTTATTCTCTCGCTCATACATGACTACATTTCGGTAGAACGACGTTGCGTTTCCAAAACCGCTATCATGGTCTGCTAGGAAGAACATATACTTATAAGATCCCGTGTAATATTCCCCAATTGGAATCGTGTAGGTAGTCCAAGTGGAAGCCCCGTCATAAGTATTATAATTCTGAACACCCCAGCGTTGCGTACCGTACAATTGGAAGGTCTTGGTAAAGGATATTGTATTATTATCGTCCAAGCCGATGCCGTGGATCTCTCCTTCAATATTAGACCCAAATTCGAACTGTAAAACCGTATTCGGCGTGACCAGATAGTTGATGCCTATGGCTTTCCAAGCGTTATTATCTATTTTGAGGGTAGTACCGTTATTCATTATCTCCGCATCCCCCACATCCTGGAAGGAACCATAAGATTCGATCTCGTAATCATTAAAGTTGATACCCAGACAGCCATCGTTGTCATCATCCGGTTGACCTAGACAAAAATCAGCCATATCCTCTGATTCAAACGTTCCTCCATCTGCATATACATTACCATCGATATCCCATACTTGATAGCCACCTTGACCGTATGCACAGCAAATTCCATCTCCGTCACTATCCATCAACTTAAGGCTGTAACAAGCATCGACAAGGCAAAAAGAATCTCGGATTACCTCTCCCGCTTGCTTTTTGGCGTAGGGACCACCGCTGGCTACGGCTGTACCGTTGGCATCTAGCAACTCCCATGTGGTTTCCATTCCAAAATTATCCAGTGTAAGATCTAGGTATACTTTGCTTTCGGTACACTCATTATTGTTGCCGCCATTGTCACCGCCACCACCGTTGTCACCGCCGCCGCCATTGTCGCCGCCGCCGTTATCTCCTCCTCCACCATTGTCACCGCCGCCATTGTCGCCACCACCGTTATCTCCACCACCATTTCCACCGTTGTCACCGCCGCCACCATTATCGCCGCCGCCTGAGCAAGCCGATGTACAACTTGAGCTAGCAATATTATTGCGAATCACGTTGCCAGGCTGTGTGCCGAAACCTTTTGAGAAATTTATACCAGTACTACTGATATGGCAGTAGGACATGACGGTACCTCCATTGGAAGGAATTCCAGGATTTCCGCAACTTCCCTCTGTAAAACCCGCACAGCCATCTATCGCTGTATTGTTGCCATTCCATACACAAGCATGTGTATGATGAGAACCTAGTAGGTGACCCAATTCGTGGGCAACCACCATGACAGAAAAAGAATAATTAGGGATAGCTCTGTAACTCTTATTGATACTAGAAAAACTCAACCGAGCCGCCGTATAAGGATGGCATAATCCATCTAGTACCGCAATTCCTCCACTGGCTTGATAAGAAAGCAATTGGGCTAGATCACCATTAAAACTTCTACGTATGTTTTGAAACTGCGATAGCATGGCAGAACTACTGCTACCGGCATATGGACTAGAACTGGTCCAGATAAAAATCTCGGAGATAGTTACGTTTACATTTTCATTGGCATATAGGGTCGCCACTTCATTGAATAGACCCGTAACATAATTGGTCACATTCGCGGAGCTACCTTTGTCGCGGTAAATGTCATTATCTACTTCGAAGTAAATTTGCACACAGTCCCCTACATCTCTTGCGCCACTCTCTGTCGCATCCATCAATTGTTCTCGGGTGTAGCCCGGACCATCATCAGGTGTACCACATTCAAAAGGAGTATTGCGACTCACCTCCTGGTCATTATAGAGGATGTACTGGTCTGTGGGGGTTTGGCTATCTTCTCCTAATTTACCCAATACGATATTTCCTTGGTCAGGTAAGCTGAAAAGGCCCATTACCTCATTTTCGAAAATACTTATCGCCACCACCGATTTTTCAATGCCTTTCACGACGCCTCTATAATGGATACCCATTGCTGGAATCATAGCCCGGGTTCCATCGCTCTCCATTACTCTAAATCCATCCGCCAGTAAATCTACCTTGACGAGCTCTACCTCCATCTGCTGCCGATTTTGAGACGGAATCGACATTTGAAAGGTTTCTGGTGCTTCGGCTAGTAGGGCTTGTACCTGTTCTTCTTTTAACTGTAAGTGATCATAGGTGCTGATACCGGCTTGCGATATCTCGGAACGGTTTCTTCCTTCGGGATTTAGATCAAATAATGATTTAGATTCGAAGGAAAGTCCACTGGTTTTACTCATTTTGACCAGTCCTGCGGGACTAATTGCAGCTGATGGTGTTTGTGTATGAGCCAGGCCTACTATAGCCAATACCCATAGAAGGGTGAAATAAATTCTCATGATTTTGAAATCGGTTTTCGGTTTACAAATTAAATTAGGTGAAGCGTGTTTGTCCATTGTGTTTTAGTGTTTCTAGATTTTGGGCAATAAAAAGGCTGTCCGCATTTTGACATCAATGCAGTTAATGGACAGCAAATGCTAATATTTTGCAGTCACGGTCATCTTCTTACAGATGAATAGTGTTCAACTTTGTTAAAGCTTATTTTCAGTTAACACATAGCTTTCCTAGCCTTTCAATGTGTCGAAAGGAACGGATAAAATGACTTTGAGAGATATGAACGGTAGGCCGATACATAGCGAACAAAGTACAGAAAACTAGAAATGGTTAACTGGGTAGATATGTCATGGATTACTAAAAAGTTCTTTGGGAAGAAGAGTTGAAATACTGGGGATTGTGTCAGGAATGAACAAATAGAAAGGGAAGCCTTTTTTCTTTATTCACAGGGATTTGTTTTTCATATTCAATTCCCCAACTAAACGCCAAACTTTTTCAGAAAAGTGCCTAGAAATGAAAAAAAATATATTTTTTTAGGGAACGTGCTTTTTGAGTGAGGGAGTGGTAGTAAGACCCATTAAAAAAAAATCCATGCAAGCCCAATTTAAGGCCATGCATGGAACAAGAAGCGTATTTAAATTACTATTTTGGTTAGATTACAAACACTATGACTTTACCCATTGATGGAAAAAGATGAAATAATGGATGTAAAATCAGTTTTGAACATGTGGCATTGCATTATACCAACTGCTATACGCCAAAGCAGTATAAGACGATTGCTTCCGCATGACCAAGGCCATGGCAAGCTGAAATAAATACGAAATAGGGTTTTACATGTTTACCTAAGACAAGCTGTGAATATGCGGGTGATTAGATCAGTTTAAATGATCTGCCTGTTTGAGATCTAAGGATATGGTTTTTCACTGTCTAAAGTACGGTTAGAATTGCTGATTGATTAAAATTAGCAACAGCAAAATTATTAATTTTGCGAAAATTGCAAAA
>CAJXUM010000829.1 GCA_913060855.1 uncultured Lewinella sp.
CCTCTTCGTCGGCAGCGTCAGATGTGTATAAGAGACAGATCTTATTGCGATGGGGGGGTACCCGTGACCTATGAAAAGGCAGGTCTCCGAAAGGGCGTGAATAGCACCGGCGGTAGTAGAGGAAGTAGCCCCGTGAAATTACCAAAATTCGACACTGATGCTACAACGGAATACAAAGTGCAGGTAGCTATTCTGCGTTATTCCTCTCCAACGGATCATCCTTTTCACAATAGCTTGGTGGCCCGATATCGTCCCTGTGAAGAAGTTTGGGTCGTAGAATCCCGCAAGAGCTATGCTACCCGCGCTGGGGCCGATAAATTAAAAAGAGACCTCATCCGATTGGGGTATAAAGGAGCCTATATTACTGAACTAGTAGCTTATCAGTAAGTAAACCTTCCAGCACAAGAGCGCCACATATTGCTAGATATTTAGAATACAGAAACGAGAAGAGATACTGCGGAGGTGGGGCTTCTGCCTAGTATCTAGTCGATCTCTCCTCTGTGGTCCCTGCCTAGCTGCAAGCTAGGTGGCCTCAGGCTTTTCCCTTTGTGCAGTAGTATGAGAGAGCGATTTACTGGCCGTAGTGGTAGGTGTTTTTTCTAAGATGCGAGTTGCTAAATGGATAATTACTTGCTTTTGGTTTCCGTTTTTTGCTAGTTTTGAGTGAAATAAAACCTAGTTGGTTATCACATACATTCTTTAAGACCTCGACTATGAAAAAATCACTCCTTCTTATTGTAGTACTGCTTAGCTGCATCACTAGTAGCTATGCGCAATCCAAAAATCCTAGCTTTGAAGAAGTCCTGTCTCTCCGACAAGCGGGAACTCCCATTCTTTCGCCCGACGGGAAACACTTTTTTTATTCACTTAGCGCTACGGATTGGAACAAGAATCGCTATGATTCGGAACTATGGCTATCGAAAGACGGCCAGGCACCTTTCCAATTGACAAACACCCTTGAAGGGAGTAGCTTTGGTGCGGAGTGGTCGCCCAATGGGGAGTGGATCAGTTTCCTGACTAAAAGAGAAAAAAAGACCCAATTACACCTAATTAGAGTGGCTGGTGGCGAGGCTTTCCCTATTACAAATGTGGAAGGCAATATAGGTGGATATGAATGGTCGCCCGATGGAACAACCATTATCTTTACCATGACTCCTGCGGAAGAAAAGGAGGATAAAAAGCGCAAAGAGAAATTTGGTGCTTTTGAGGTGGATGATAACGAATACAAACTGGCAGGTCTATATCAAATTGCTGTAGATCCTGATCAGCCAAAGCCTTCCGACCTACCTTGCTATGACAAGAAAGACGCAACGGCCCAAGCTTGGGATTGTATCGAATGGCCTAAGCCAGATACATTGATAAAATCTGGCGAGTTGGCTATCCGAAATTTTAGCTGGTCCCCAGATGGCAAGCATATTGCTTTTTCTCATACGCCCGATCCGCTGATCAATTCGTTTTTCAATGCAGATATTTCCTTAATGGATGTTTCGACCAAAAAATGGGAAACACTCATCGCTAATGCGAGTGCCGATTTTTTCGAAAAATGGTCGCCGGATGGCAAAGCCTTTTTGTACTCTAGCTCGGAAGATAATCGAACGTCCAACTATTATGAAAATGGGAAGTTTTTCATCTATACGGTAGGAGACAAAAAGTCACGCAGAATTGCCGCTGATTTTGATGAAGACATGTTCGGAATGGAGTGGAAACCATCGGGCCTATTTGCGCGAGCTAATCTTCGAACAACAACACGATTACTAAAAATCGATACGAAATCGGGGCAAGTCAAAATCGTCGAAGGGTTGCCCAGCCAAGTCAACGGCTTCACCTTGTCAAAAAAAGGGGATCGCATAGCTTTCGCGGCAGCAGATGGTAAATCCCTTAGAGAGATCTATACCGCCTCAACTTCCGATTTCAAAGCCAAGCAGCAAACCAACTTTACGGCACAATTGGCCGATTGGAAAGTTGCCCAAAGTGAAGTAATACAATGGAAGAGTAAAGATGGGGCCGAGATCGAGGGAATACTCCATAAACCAGTGGATTATGATGCCAATAAGAAATATCCTTTGCTAGTCGTCATTCATGGCGGTCCGACTGGCGTAGATCGACCTGCACCGGTGCTTACTTATGTCTACCCGGTTGTGCAATGGCTCAACAAAGGAGCTTTAGTTTTACGAGTGAATTACCGAGGATCAGCCGGTTACGGCGCTGACTTCCGAGCTTTAAACGTTCGAAATCTAGGGGTCGGTGATGCTTGGGATGTCTTATCTGGTGTGGATCACTTGGCTGAAAAGGGTTTGATTGATACCGAGAAAATGGGCTGCATGGGTTGGAGTCAGGGCGGCTATATTTCCGCTTTCCTGACGACCAATACAGACCGCTTCAAAGCCTTCTCCGTGGGAGCGGGTATTTCTAATTGGATGACTTATTATGTCAATACCGATATTCATCCCTTCACGCGCCAATACCTGGAAGCTACGCCTTGGTCAGATGAAGCGATCTACAAGAAAACATCTCCCATGACCAATATCAATGCGGCTAAAACACCTACCCTCATTCAGCATGGTGAATTTGACCGTCGCGTTCCAGTGGCCAATGCCTATGAATTAGTACAAGGGTTAAGAGATGTCGGGGTGGAATCGAAATTGATTATCTATAAAGGCTTCGGCCATGGCATTACGAAACCCAAGGAGCGATTGGCAGCTGTGATGCATAATTGGGAGTGGTTCAATCGCCACGTCTTCGGCGAGTAAATCGCTAATTATTAGTGCGTTTCAAGCCCCAGCTAGTTCTTATGGCTATGGGGTTGTGTGAAAAGTATTATCGAGCTAAAGGCCACGAAGTGTTCTTTCTATTATATGGCGTGAATTTTGACGAAGGTACTTTTTACACAACTCCATAGTTCCAACAAAGAATGCTACAATAGATCCTAATCCTATCTTTGTTAGGGCTTCATTTCTATTTTATCGCACTCAATGATATACTTGTAACGCTTGAAGCAATATCTTTTGCCTGTTCGCTATCAAGATTGAAATTCATTTCTCGCGCGATTTTCATTACTTGAGGATCTGTTAGCATTAACTCAAGTGGGAATTCGGATTTTGACTCCACCTTTACATTTTTAAAACCTGCATCCTTTACATATTGTAAGTAATCTTCTAATTTCTCGGCGCCTGAAACACAAGCAATGTGACCTGCTAAAGAATCCTTTACAAAATGGGGTAGTTCTCTTTCTAATACAATATCGCTTATGGATAATTTCCCGCCATCTTTTAAAACTCTGTAGGCTTCTTTATAAACCTTATCTTTATTTAAGGATAGATTGATAACACAATTTGAAATAACATGATTAGCCATACTATTTGTAAGAGGAAGTTCTTCTATGTCTCCTTTTAAAAATTCAACATTTGTATAATGACTTTTCACCGCATTTTTTCTTGCCAAATCGAGCATTTCATCTGATAAGTCTATACCGATCACTTTCCCATTTTGCCCAACAATCCTTGAGACAATAAATGCATCAAAACCAGCCCCTGAACCTAAATCAACTACTGTCTCACCCTGCTTTATTCCTGCCAATGCAGATGGATTCCCACAGCCTACCCCTAAATTAGATTCTTCTGGTACTTGGTCTAAGTCTTCTTTTGAGTAGCCTATATTTACCGCGACTTTCTTTGCATGATCGCTTGGGTCGCAGCAAGCAAACAACTTGCTCAAGCGGCCACTACTTTTTGATTTAGCTAATTTTCCATAGCTGTCAATTACTGTTTGTTTTACAGATGTTGTATCCATTTTCAATTATTTGAACATTACTAAGTTAATAATGACACAAAGTTGGTGGATAGCATCTGTTTTTCACTTGACCTAGATCAAGTTCGCCTAATTTTGTTGCGAATTCTACTTAAAGTTTCAGGAGTGATTTGAAGATAGGTGGCCAAATAATTTAACGGAACCTGTCTCTTATACACATCTGACGCTGCCGACGAAGAGGATAGTGT
>CAJXUM010000830.1 GCA_913060855.1 uncultured Lewinella sp.
AGATCAGCCTCGGTCTCGTGGGCTCGGAGATGTGTATAAGAGACAGATATTATTTTTCAATTTGATAAGCCTTTTATTGCCGCGACCAAGGAGGTAAATGAGCGTGAACATGAGGTGTCCTCTACCTTGTTTGATAGTTTATCGAATATTATTACGGTGATTACGCTTAGACTGGAAAAGCGAATGGAAATTGGCGTAGATAATAAGGTCGCCGCGATATTCCCGCCTTTTCTGCGCAAAGTATGGATCAATGAATGGAAGTGGTTTTCGGTACAAGTATGTGTAAGTATCATCTACAGTGTAATTGTAATAGGATATGTGTATCAACACTGGGTGCCTGGTGAGATTTTTCTGGTCGGCGGCTTGGTGACTTTAGTGGGCTTCGTCAAACAATTCACAGACGTCTTCCACAATTTTGCCTGGCAGTATACACAGATTATTCGATACCATACAGATGTGTCTACCGCGCAGAATATTTTGAAGGCTTACGATGAAATGGACTTACCACCTGTGAAGGATGTACTACAAAGAGACTGGGAAGCCATTGAACTGAGTGGTTTGCAATTCACGCACCAAGATACATCAAAGGGGGATATGGGAAGCTTAGGTCTTTTTGATTTGAGGATGCGTATTCGGAGAGGAGAGAAAATTGCTTTGATAGGGGAGAGTGGTAGTGGGAAAAGCACTTTGTTGGCTTTGCTGAGAGGACTTTATCCGCCCTCGGCCGTGGATATCAAGGTAGATGATAAACCGATCCAGATCAGGAACCTCTCAGAACAAGTGACCCTATTTCCGCAAGAACCTGAGATTTTTGAAAATACGATTGCCTATAATATTACACTAGGACTGTCATTTACGGAGGAGGAAGTAAGGCGCGTTTGTGAAGCCGTACATTTCTCAGAGGTAGTGGATCAATTGCCTAATGGATTAGCCTCTAGTATTAAAGAGAAAGGCGTGAACTTGTCGGGAGGGCAAAAGCAGCGTCTGGCCTTGGCGCGTGGCGTGCTGGCGGCGAGGGACAGCGAATTGGTATTGTTGGATGAACCCACTAGTAGTGTGGATCCCAAGACAGAATTGTTGATTTACGATCGGCTGTTTAAGGAGTTCAACGAAAAAGCGGTGATTTCTTCCCTCCATCGACTCCATTTACTGACTAAGTTTGATTATGTCTATATCATGGAGAATGGTCGAGTGGTAGACGAAGGTACTTTTGCGCAGCTGCGTAAAGAAAGTACCATTTTTCAGGAGTTGTGGCGACACCAAGAGGATAGTATGAAGGGGACGTTTCACGCTTGATATTTTCAGCATTCGATCTCTAAAAAATCCTACCTTTGTGGCATGATATCTTTGGGTAAAATATTCCGCAAATACACCGGTGTACTAAGACAGTACAAGGTATTGTATGTGATCAATAATTGGTTGAATCGAAACCAACTTCAGCATAATAAGCCTTTGTACAAGAAATACGGCCTTGAGAAAAGTATTTTAAGCAATATTGGTAGCCAGGATTTTCAGCCCCATCATGAGGATATTCCTTGGTTGGACCAGCCCGAGGCTAAAGGTCAATTACAGGCGCATCCAGGATTTCAGGATTTTGATCAGGAAACGCAAGCTGAAGTGGAGCGTTTTATAGCCGACGGCTATTTGATTTTGAAAAACTTCTTCGCTGCTGCAGAAGTGGATCAGCTCAACCTAGAAATAGATAGTTTATTAGAGCAAGATAGCCTTGATTTCAATTATACTGGCCGAAAGATTATGGAGTCTTTTAAGGTGTCTCCGATGGCCAATACTTTCTTTCGCGCTCCTCGACTATTGAAGCTTCTTCGTTTTATTATGGGCAAGGAGATTATCCCCTTTCACACCATCAATTTTATCGCGGGAAGTGAACAGCGGGCACATTCGGACTCCATCCATATGACAACCGAACCGCAAGGCTACCTCATTGCGGCCTGGATCGCGCTCGAAGACATTAGTCCAGATCAGGGGCCACTGACCTATTACCCAGGCTCTCACCGCTTACCTTATATTTCCACCGCCGACTACCCGTCTGGCCATAGCCGCTGGCGCCTCGGCGAATTCGCCAATAAACATTTTGAAGATAAAATAGAAGAGGTCATAGAAGCACACGATTTTAAGCCTCAAACCTTTCTCGCCAAAAAGGGAGACGTACTACTTTGGCATGCCAATTTAATCCATGGAGGGAGTGCGATCACCCGGCCTGGTGCCACTCGCAAAAGCATGGTTGCCCATTATTTTTGCGAAGGAGTGATCTGCTACCATGAGATTTCTCAGCGGCCGGCATTGTTACCCTGAAAGGAGATATCTTTCATTTAATAGTGGCCAAATCAATTTGACCACTACTAAATTTGACGCTTATTCTAACACCACCTTAAACGACCGCACCGCCTCCGCCGAACGAAGCTGCAAGAAATAAATACCCGCTGGGTACTCCTGCAAATCGAAAGTCAACGATTGTGACGCCAACTGCTTTTGTTGCAACACTTGCCCTTGTATATTGAGTACTTGTACCTGTACATTTTGCTCCTGCACTTCTTCAAAAACGACGTGGACAAGCCCATCTGTCGGGTTAGGATAAACCCGAACCGGTGTATTCAGTAAAGGATCATTTGTACCGACTACTGCATTCTCATCAATCTTGATTTGAAATTTTTGTGTAGGTAACCAACCACCCGTTCCATCTTCGACAATAAAACTGAATTGATCAAAAATGATATCGCTGCCATCGTGTTCATATACGACGCGATTGTCATTGATGTGGGCCTGTAAAAATTGATCCCCCATTTTCAAGGGCGTACCATCCAGTAGCACCCTACCGAAAGCAGGCGTTGTGATGATACTATAGGTCAATTCTGCGGCACTTTGCTCTGCATCCTGGACTTCTAATTCAGCCCGAGTGATTACATTGAATTGATTGGGGGGAACTCGTAGTGTATCATTGACCAGTACCGTAGGTGTAGAAGGTGCCAGAGTAGCGCAATATTCCAAGACCCATTCTTCAATTCGACCACCGCCTCCGAAACCAGATTTCACGACTTCGACCTTTAGCGTCCAATCACCCGCCGCCATTTCACCATCGAATAAATCTAATGATTCTATGGGTTGGAAAATAAGGTTGTCATCTGGAGCACACTGGATGGGCAGTGGTGCATCACTATCAAAACCGATATCTATATTGGTGGTATTGCCGCAGTTTTGGTCAAACAAAACCACTGTCTTGTCACTAGGGCTGGTGATGCTGAATTTTAAACTGTTGACCGGTTGGAAAGAGCCTCTAATACGTGGAATGTTTAAGTCAGATATAGCGCCTCCCGAAGGTATATTAATCACCAATTCGCGGGTGGGAAGGCCGGAGCCAGGAAGCGTAACCGGAACATCCGTAGTGCTACTCTGAAGACAAGCGGCGGTAGAGGTTTGAAAAGCGAATGGAGGGCTGAATGCCCCTTTTCCGCAGCCATTCTCCGGTCGTACTCGCCAGAAATAGATTTGATTGCCTTCAAACTGGATGCTAGGACTATAGGTAGAAGTAGTAAGTCCTTCTTCTTGTAGGATGATGCTTTCTGCTGAAAAAGAAGGGCTGGTGGCCATTTCAATCTCATAACTATCGGCATTGATACTTGGCGTCCAACTAAAATCGCTAGAGAGGACAACCCCTGTTGTACCATCGACCGGACTCTGCAAGGAAAGATCAGAAAAGTCATTAGAAATGGTAGATAATCTGATATCTCGATAAATCGTATCCGTCCCCGCATGGGCACGAACTAGTAAATCATAGGTACCTTCAGAAAAACCTTCCAATACCACATCTAATTCACTGCTCTGGCCTGCTTGGATTGGGTTTTGACTGAAAGTAGCGGTTGTGTTAGGTGGAAGATCACCAATTAGCGCTAGCGTAATATCACCGTTAAAACCCAAGGTTTCCTCCGCTTCAATGGTCAGACTCGTGGACGCTGGAGGACAAAGGTCCAGCG
>CAJXUM010000831.1 GCA_913060855.1 uncultured Lewinella sp.
GAGATCAGCCTCGGTCTCGTGGGCTCGGAGATGTGTATAAGAGACAGGTTAAAAGTATCGTTCCATTTGGAAGAAGAAAAGCCTTATATGGTGGTCTACTACCCTGGCGAAGAACCCAGGATTCACCATAAGATTCTCCCATTAAATGAAGTCGATAGTTACTACACAGCACTAAATGGTCAATACTTCAACACCGAATTGGAAGTGAAAATCAAAGTAGAATATACAGCTGATCAACAATACAGCGTGGAGGTGGACGGAGAAATGATCGAAGGTATCATGCGGGAAAAGGATATTATCAGTGTCGACTCTTATGAAGTCAAAGTCCGGCGCGATGCGCAATCGAAGGTGGTCGGGCTTTTGGTCAATAACAGTCGCTTGCGTAATGTCCGTTTTGATCGCAGTAACTCACATTAATTATTCATTCTTTAGGCCTGAAGCAGCATGTTGTACTACTATACTAAATTAGCCCTACGGCATTTTCGCGCTCATCCCTTTTTCGGTCTTGTCAATGTATTGGGGCTGAGTGTGGGTCTGATCGCTTGCTTACTCATCATTGATTACCTGTCCAACGAGTGGAGTTATGATACCTTTCATAGTGATTACGAACGAATCTATCGTGTAAAACAGCAAGTGCAACGCGAAGGAATCCTAGTAGAAAGTGCACGCAGTTTTTCCATGCTTGCAACAGATTTGAAGGCATCTTATCCCGCCGTAGAACAGAGCTGTCGAGTACACAAAATAGCAGCTGACGCCACTGCAGAATATGGCCATAAGCGATTCCGCGAAAGGCGTATCATGGGCGTTGATTCCAGTTTTTTCCAAGTTTTCACCTTCGACTTTATACAAGGAGATCCCTACACTGCCCTACAAAACAGTAGATCGATCGTCATCACCCAAAGCATAGCCAAAAAATACTTTGGCGATGATAATCCCATCAATCAACAACTTATGATCGACGGGGCTTATGGTCTGTGGGGTGCTAGTGGTTATGAGCCTAAGATCAGCTATACCGTTACAGGGGTGATAGCCGATTTGCCCGACAATACACATCTAGCATTTGACTTTCTTATTTCTTTTGCGCTGTATACCAACCGGGATCGCGAATTAAAAAACTGGGGAGATCAATTCTATACCTATCTAAAAATTAAAGCTGGCGAGTCGAAGGAAAGCATCGAAGAAGGGCTCGCCCTGATAGCTGAAACCCATCGCCCTAATCAGGATGTAAGCCTTGCCCTACAACCTATGCAGCAAATTCACTTAACGTCTGATTTGATCAATGAAGTAAAAGCTAACGGCAACAAGAAAATGACCTGGCTTTTATGTATGGTGGCTATCATTTTATTACTGATTGCTGGTACTAATTATATCAATTTTTCGGTGGCAAAGGTATTGCAAAGCCAAGAGGATGTAGAAGTGAGAAAGGTATTGGGCGTACAGCCTGTACAATTATTTCAACAGTCATTGTTAGAAGCTTTTTTCAGCAACAGCCTAGCCTTAGGTTTTGCCGTACTTATCATTAATACTGGTCGAATCCCGATTCAAAGTTTCTTGGGATTTGAACTCATATATGCACTGAACCAAGCTCATTTTTGGCTGATTGCGCTATCGCTTGTGCTAATGAGTACCTTGATTTCGGGCTTGTATCCGGCTCTGTTTATCGCTCGACTCCCTTCACAACGTTTCCGAGATAGCGCTAGCAATCCTTATTTTTCCACTGGACAATTCAGGCAGGCCCTCTTAGTTTTCCAATTTGCCTTATCTATGCTGGTTATTGGCTGTGCGATCATCCTGTATCAGCAATTGGCCTTTATGCAAAAAAAGGACTTAGGGATCAATTTGAAAAACACGCTAGTCATCGATGGCCCCACCACGGAGGGCGACTCAGACTCGCTCTATCGTGCCAATTTGGCTAGTTTTAAGTTGGAGGCATTGCGAGATCAGGGCATCATCCAGGCGAGTTGGGCCAATTTCGTGCCCGGAAGGGAAATTCGAGGGACAGCGAAGGGCTATGTCAGAAAAGTGGGAGATCCGGAAGAGGAAGCGCAATCTTATGCCTTTACACAAGTTGATTTCGATTTCCTAGACCATTTCGAAATTCCATTGTTAGCTGGGCGATTTTTCAAGGGCGATTTTCAGCAAGACCGGCAAGCCGGTCAATCTATTATCGTCAATAAGGAGGCCTGTCGGCTACTGGGCTTTGCCTCGCCGGCAGATGCCATTGGGCAACAGATTGCCTACCGAATGAACTCCAGGCCCACGATCATTGGCGTCATTGATGACTTTCACCAATATGCCCTGCAGCGAAGTTTTCAAGCTATCCTATTCGAACTCAATGAAGAAGCCGAGGCCTATTGTTATCTACGACTGAATACCGCTATTGATCAAGCTGGCTTAATGCGCTTGAAAAGAACCTGGGATAACATCTTCCCTACTAGTCCATTCAATTACTTTTTCCTAGATGATTTTTATACCCAGCAGTACCATCGAGATCAGCAGTTTTTGAAAACCTTTGGCCTTCTATCTATACTCGCCGTTTTCATTGCGACGCTTGGCTTCTTTGGACTAATTTACTATACCGCTGTTCGGCAGACCAAAGCGATTGGCATTCGAAAAATAGTGGGCGCACGACAACAAGACATATTTCTTTTATTGAGTAGCGGACTGGTAAAATTCATCGCTTTATCGAGCCTAATTAGTGTGCCATGGATATACTACTTATCCAACAACTGGCTGGCTAATTATGCCTTTCGAATCAAGATTCAATGGTGGATGATTTTAGCGCCTGTAGGCTTATTGACGGGCTTAGCTTGCCTCGTTATTTTGCTACAAAGTTGGCGTTCTTATCGACTCAATCCGGCAAATGCACTGAGGGAAAATTAGAGCGCGGGGAGTATTGGTTATTTGCCTGTTGCGGGGTGAATGGTTGCGGGTTTCGACAACTGGAAACCCACAACCGTTTCGCTATTTTCTTATGGCTTAGTTTGACTTCTTATCTCGATGCACCGGCGGTGGTGGTGGTGGCGGGGGAATTTTTTCTCCCGATTGATCGATTATTACCTTTCCATCCTTAGTGATATAGACCAAAGTTCCCTTGGCTAAGGGTTCCATTTTTTTACTTTTTTCCCCCTTCTTAGTCGGAGGTGGGGGTGGTGGCGGCAGTAATTTCGCCTTTTCTTCTTTACTTAAAGCCTGGTAAGTCTTATAGATCTTTTGCTCATCCGCTGTTTTATACACAATTGTAGCATCCTTGAAATACTTGTCTTTCATCGCTTCAAAATCAATAGCAGTAGGCTTATTGTTACTATTTTGCGCTATGCCAGTGTTTCCAACCAACAAAAATAAGCCCAGAAATAAAGGAATCGTCATAGCGGCAAAACCAAATGCCCTAGAACGCGAAGACTTTCGTGTCATCATCTTTAAACGTTTTTTAGTGACTAAATAATTGAAATTACTACTGAGGTTCTGGTAATTTTTCGAGCTTACTTTTTTCAGTAATAAGTATTGATAGTCTGGCACCTGTTGGTGCCGTTGAATAACCGCATCATCAGCCAAAAACTCGTGGTTGAGTTGGATGGCTCGCTTGTAGAAAAAGAGGAGTGGGTTCCACCAAAACAAGCTTTGTAATAGTCCAATTAATATTATATCCAGCGAATGTAACTGCTGAACATGTGCCAATTCATGGGTCAATAATTCTTCTTCAATCTCTCCCCTTTGATAAGCCGCTTCGTCTAAAAATATGCAGTGCATGAAGGTATAGGGCAAGGATTCTTGTTTGAGCAATACCAAAGTGGCCCCTCGATAAGCTATCGTTGTATGTCGAGCTGTTTCTTTGAAAAAAGAATACAGTTGATTAAAAAAGCGAAGTAGAAAGAGGCTTGTAATCAGTGCATAGCCGATTTTAACGAGCGTAGCTGGCGATAAATAGCTTTCTGTATAAGCCCTGTCTCTTATACACATCTCCGAGCCCAGAGACCGAGGCTGATC
>CAJXUM010000832.1 GCA_913060855.1 uncultured Lewinella sp.
TCGGCAGCGTCAGATGTGTATAAGAGACAGTTCCTATACTTGGCCAAAGGATGTCAGAACAAGAAATAAATATCCAAAAGATTTTTATTGAGGCAAATGGCGAACGCCTGCTAGGCAACTTTGATAAAGCGACTGTTCTATACGAAGAGGTGCTGAAGAAAGATAAGACCAATCATGCCGCTGCCTATGAGTTGTCTCGGATTTATAGTGCGACATCAAAAAA
This sequence comes from uncultured Lewinella sp., assembly GCA_913060855.1. Taxonomy (GTDB): domain Bacteria; phylum Bacteroidota; class Bacteroidia; order Chitinophagales; family Saprospiraceae; genus DT-111. The sequence continues at coordinate 224 of CAJXUM010000832.1, forward strand.
TGATGAAGCGATCAAATCTTTGAAGACAGCGATATTAATCGATCCCACCAATATCTGGTATCAACAATTCTTAGCCGAGGTATATGAAAAGACCGGCCAATTCTCCGAATCAGCTGAGTTGTATGAAGACTTGGCGAAAGCGCATCCCAATAATGAAAATTACTATTTCAAGTGGGCCTTCTATCTAGTTAAAGCCAATAGCCTCGATAAGGCCATTAAGGCATACGATGCCTTAGAAAAACAAAAAGGGATCAATGAAGAGACCGTTCGGCGAAAGCATGCGCTTTATTTGGGAAGTGGCGACAATAAAAAAGCGGGTAAGGAATTGCAAAAGTTGATAAACGCTTTCCCCAAGCAAGTAAACTACCGCTTGCTACTAGCCACCTTCTACGATCAAATTGGTGATAAAAAGAATGCAACATCCGTTTATAAAGAGGTGCTGCAAATGGATAGTGATAATGCGAAAGCCAAATTGGCATTATCAGGAAATGGCGGTGGAAACAATAAGGAAGGTCAATACCTAAATGCACTAAAGCCCGTATTCGAACAGGAAGAGGTAAATATCGACTTGAAGTTGGCTAAGCTCTTTCCGCTGATCAATAAAGTGGCCAATGATAATGATCAAGCGTTGGCGGATCAAGTCATTGAATTAACAGATATATTAGAGCGGGTTCATCCTGGAAAAGCGAAAGGTTTTGCTGCAGCTGGTGACCTCTACTATCATTCTGATCGACCTGCTCAGGCCTTACCGAAATACCTAAAAACATTGGAGTTGGACGAAACCGTATTTTCGGTTTGGGAAAACGTGATGTATATCCATTACGAGGACCAGGATTATGAGGCCCTAAGAAAGGTGTCAGAAGAGGTGATGGATATCTTTCCGAATAAAGCAATTATCTACTACCTCAACGGTTTTTCACTGTCTCAACTAGGTAAAGTAGAAGATGCTGTTGACGCACTCGATCAAGCACTACTCATGGTGGGGCAAGATGGCAAACTCAAGTTTGACATTCTCAACCAAATCGGGGAAGCTTACAATATACAAGGGAATCACACCGATTCCGATGATGCCTTTACACAAGCGCTAGCTCTCAATAGTAAGTCCGCTATGACTTATTTGCGCTATGCCAAAGCCGTAGCTACCCGTACTGGGCAAGGAGATAGATCCAAGTCATTGGCCAAAAACGGATTGGATTTAGCACCGAAAATTTCTATTGTACAAGCCGAATATGGTCGAGTATTTTATCTCTTGGAAGATTACGAAAATGCCAAAAAGTGGATAGATAAAGCACTCGCAGGAAAAGGTACAGATGATCCGAAAGTATTGGAATATTATGGGGATCTATTGTTCCGTACCGATGAAATAAACGAAGCTATCAATTACTGGACTAAAGCGCAAGAAAAAGGAAATCGTTCTTCTACTTTAGAGCGTAAAATTGCTGAAAGGAAATTGTTGAAATAAGCCTATGATCAAACTATCGTATAATCCCCCATCTACCTCTCTGGTGCTTTGGTTATCATTGATATTCCTAATAGCTCCTTCTTGTAAGACCATCAAAAAGATTACTAATCGCGATACTGATGAATTTAGCGCCGCTGCACTTCATCAACAGTTGATAGGGCATCAGGTGAAAGCCGAATGGCTGGAAGGGAAAGCCAAAATTGGTTTTGAAGGCCTAGGGCAGAAAGTAGGCGCAACGGCCTCTATCAAGCTGCGAAAAGATAGCCTGCTTTGGATGAATGTGAAGAAGCTTGGGTTTGAAGTGGCCAGAGTACAGGTGACCAAGGACTCGGTATATATGATCAATCGGCTCTCGAATCAATACCTGGTCAAAGACCTCGATTACCTGGAAAAGCAATATAACCTCCCGGCCGATTTTAATACCCTCCAGGCCTTAATCTTAGGGAATCCCATTTTCTTTGTGAAGCGAAACATGCAGGCCGAAAACACAGCCGAAGCACATCATTTATTTGCGGAAGATGCTGGTAAGTCCAATCACTTTTGGATGCTGCCATTAAATTTTGCATTAACGAGGATGAGTTTTAAGGACAACATGGCCAACCGAAGCCTGGCGCTACAACTGCAGGAATACACAGAAACCCCAGATAATCAGAATTTTTCGTATCTTCGTAATATCGATTTAAACAGCCGGGAGACCGGGCAAGTAAATATAGAAATCGCTTTTTCTAAGGTGGTTTTGAACGAGCCAATGGCATTTAGGTTCGAAATTCCCAAGAGATATACGCGTGTAGATTAAGATGATGGGCAGGTACTTAGTCACAGTCATACTAACAGTTTTTATTCCCCTATTGATTCTCGGGCAAAACCGCAAAGCACTCGAAGAGCAGAGGAACCAATTGATTGAAGAAATAACACAAACTTCGACCCTACTCGCTACTGCCAAAAAGAATAAAGAAGCTGCCCTCGATCGATACTTCGTCCTACAGCGCCAAATCAAGAAGCGCCAACAACTAATCAATACCCTCAAAGAAGAGCTTGTTCTCACCGATGCTAGTATCCTACGGGTAGACGAAGTCATCACCTTTCTCAATAATGATATAGACCGTTTGAAGCAAGAGTATAGCCAAATGCTTAGGATTGCCTATCGGCATAGGAAATCGCAAAGCTTTCTGGTTTTTCTGTTCTCTGCTCGGAACTTTAATGATGCCTATCGGCGTTGGCAATATATAAGGCAGTATGACCGCTATCGCAAAAAACAGGCAAATGTCATCATCGCTACCCAGCAAAGTTTGATCGATAAAGCCACGCTACTCGTCTCTCGAAAAGAAGAGAAACAAAAGTTATTAGCCTCGAGTGTTAAACAACAAGCATTGCTAGGAGAAGAATTGAAAGAAAAAGACTCGATTCTAAACTCCTTAAAAAAGAATGAAGCAGAACTCGCAACGGCCTTAAAAAAACAACAAAGTGAGCACCAAGGACTCAATGATGCTATTGAAAAGATCATTGTCGGAGAGATGTCCCGCAAACGCAAAGAAGCACGTACGAAAGAAGCGCTTACAAAGACAACCACTGAAGATAAAGCCGCCGGAAAAGCCTTGGCCAACAATTTGGTAGCTAAGTTTAAGAACAATAAGGGCCGATTACCGTGGCCAGTACAGGAAGGGATCATTACCAAGAATTTTGGTACACAGGCTCACCCCACCCTAAAGGGTATAAAAATTAGCAATAATGGAATTGATATAGAAACAGAGAAAGAGGCGACTGTCTTTGCCATTTTTGACGGTGAGGTCGTAGGAGTACAATTTATTCCCGGCTATAAAACAACTGTCATTTTACAACATGGACAGTATTATTCTGTTTATTCTAATTTGGAGGATACTTTCGTGAAAAGAGGAGAGCAGATCAGTGCAAGCCAACGAATAGGAAAAGTAGGACGGGACAATCCTGAGCTGCATTTTGAAATCTGGAGAGAAAAACAAAGACTCAATCCCGTTCATTGGGTTAATAAAAGTAAAAGAGGTTAGTGTTTTATGGGAAACGAATGGAATTTAGGAGAAAAACAAAAGTTAGGGCTTAAAAAGAAAACAGAATATGCCATCCTGGTAGGCGTTGTGACGAGAGAGCAAACTGAGGCAGAAGTACAAGAATACTTGGATGAGCTAGAGTTTTTGGCTGAGACTGCAGGGGCTAAATCCCTGAAGCGGTTTATACAGAAATTACCCCATCCCGATAGAAAAACATTTGTGGCTGTCTCTTATACACATCTGACGCTGCCGACGAAGAGGATAGTGTAGA
>CAJXUM010000833.1 GCA_913060855.1 uncultured Lewinella sp.
CGAGATCAGCCTCGGTCTCGTGGGCTCGGAGATGTGTATAAGAGACAGGAATCATGCCAGGTAAAAGTCGCCGTTGTATCATTGATGGGCAGTATCTGTACCAGCTGCATTTGTACCTGCGCGGCCCAATCCACTAGCAACTTGATGTCGCTGAATTCTCCCACACCAAAACCAGCTTCACTGCGCAAGGAAAAAACAGGGAGCGCTACACCAGCTCCTTTCCAAGATCTATCATTCAGCTTAAAATATTCATCGGATAAGCAGAAGATCGTCTTATCGGATAAGTGGGGAGGGATTTGGACATTCCTATTTTCACCTTTCTCCAATGCTACCACCCGTTTTGCAACCGGATCATACAAGCCATACTTATAATTAATAGTCTCAATGACTGGTAATGGAACATCAACAGACCAAACCGGGTATGCGGTATTACTCAACAATAGCGGCTTGGAGTAATCCCAATTCCCAAAGGTCGTTGTATCCCCCAAGATACAAAGCTGCATCCCTCGCGATACCTCGGCTGCACGAATGGAAATACTTAATAAAGCTGATTTTTGCCCTTTCCGCTTAGGCTTGGACTTATACTGTTCATTCTGGAAGACAACATTGAGAAAAGCCGAATTATATAGTGCATTTTCCTTAGCTTCCTTGCTCCGCCAGCTATCTTTTAGGTAGACCGTTTCAGCTGATAAATCCATGACTCGTTGGGCACCCCATTCCGCCTCTAACAACTGCAAATCATCGCTCAGTAATACGTATTGGTAGCTTAATTCCTGGCTGTCATCTCCAATATCGAAACTTCCTTTCCACACTCCACCAACATGGTAGGTGAGTAGGAAGGCAGAGGATACACTCCCATTTCCTAATAATGGGTGATCACCCACGACTCCTATGCGTTGCCCCCATTGTGTATTATAATGAATCTGGAAATTGATTTTCAAACTATCTGGATTTAGTCCTTTAAAGAAGCGATTTTACAATAGACCAACCGCTACAAGCGCACGAATTTACAAACTCGCAACTTATGATACAACCTAGTATTAGCATAATCAAGCAGATATTGGGCTAAATGTAAAACAAACCAGCGTATCCCAAATGATGCTCCTAAACCATGCTGTAGGTTATTTACTTAAATACCGATTAGAATGTAAACTTATTAACCTGGCTTACAATAGAGCAGTGAATATTTTTGATTTAATATTTTCGTAATTCATTACTTTTAGAAGTATTTGTAGGAAAGTTATCTACCATCTAAATCATTACAAATGTCTACAGCCTCACATCAATCCGATTCGCATTATATACACGGCGCTTCCCCAGCAGAGCAGGAGCGTTTATCCTTGCTAAATGATCTGCTTAATCAGGCCTGCTTGAAAGAAATGAACATGGACGCCGAGCAACGAATCCTGGATGTTGGTAGTGGCTTAGGGCAGTTTACCCGATTGATGGCCCGTTCGACAGCCACGACTCCGACTGTTTTGGGTATTGAAAGGAGTACAGAGCAGCTCGCCAGTGCTCGAAGGTATGCGGAAGAAGCACAAGAAGAGCAGATTGTACAATTCAGACAAGGTGATGCTACAAATCTACCCCTACAAAAAGAAGAATGGAATAGTTTTGATCTCGTCCATGCTCGTTTTGTATTGGAACATGTTCCTAATCCAGCCGCTGTAGTGTCACAGATGGCAGCCGCTTGTCGGATCGGAGGTCGATTGGTTTTGGCAGATGATGACCATGGTATTTTCCGACTCCACCCCGCTTGTCCTGGCTTCGATGAGTTATGGAACGCCTATATCCGATCTTATGATCGATTGGGTAATGACCCATTTGTAGGTCGTAGGCTGGTACAGTTGTTACACGATGCAGGAATGCAAAACATACGGAATACTTTTATCTTCTTTGGCGATTGTGCCGGGAATGACACCTTTGAAACCTTTGCTGATAACCTCATTGGGGTCATAGTTGGTGCCAAAGGAATCATTATCGAACATCAACTACTATCCGAAGATTTCTTTCAGACAGCGATTGCCAATTTATATCAATGGAAAAAAAGACCAGACGCTGCATTATGGTATGCCATGAACTGGGCTGAAGGCATCAAAAAAGCCTAAGTCTAACCTACTCTGATTTCAGAAAAACAGTAAAACCAACTCTATATTATGCGACTTATAGCACTACTTTCCATCGTATTTTTCCTGGGGGCTTGCCAAGATCAACCTACGGTTCAACCAGCAGAAGATGCTGATTGGGCCTACTATTTAGGCGGTCCCGAGTCTAATCAATACTCCACTTCAACACAGATCACGACTGAAAATGTAAAAGAATTAAAACAGGCCTGGATATACCAAAGTGGAGATAGCGATACGCTTGGTCGTACGCAAATACAATGCAATCCATTAATCATTGACGGTGTTTTATATGGTAGCTCTCCCAGCTTAAAGTTTTTTGCTTTAAACGCCGCTACAGGAGAAGAAATCTGGACTTTTGATCCATTCGCACAAGAAGCTTACAAACAGTTTGGAATGGGTGTCAATCGAGGGTTGTGTTACTGGACAGATGGGACGGAAAAACGAATACTAGTAACGGCCAAGGATCAACTATATGCCATTGATGCAAGCACAGGAAAAACCATTCCGTCCTTTGGTGAAAATGGCAAGGTTAGCTTACATGAAGGGCTTGACGAAGCTTTTGCAGACTATTTTATTGTTGCTAATACACCAGGAGTCATTTATGAAGACCTGATTATACAAGGAGGTAGGGTGAATGAAGGGACAGGCGCCGCTCCTGGTCATATCAGAGCTTTCAATGTCAAAACGGGAGAATTAGCCTGGATTTTCCATACCATTCCTCGTCCAGGAGAATTTGGACATGATACTTGGCCCGCCGATGCTTGGAAGACGATGGGTGGGGCCAATTCTTGGTCAGGTTTTAGTTTAGATATCGAAAGAGGGATCGTTTTCGTTCCCACTGGATCGGCTTCTTATGATTTTTATGGTGGTGACCGAAAGGGCTCTAACCTATTTGCCAACTCTCTCATCGCACTCAAAGCCAGCACTGGCGAACGCATCTGGCATTATCAAACCGTGCATCACGATCTCTGGGACCGGGATCTTCCCGCACCTCCCAACTTAGTTACCGTCACTCACAATGGGGAGAAAATAGATGCTGTGGCTCAGATTACAAAGTCTGCCCACGTATTCCTGTTCAATAGAGAAACAGGAGAACCACTTTTTCCGGTTGAAGAAGTTCCGGTACCTCTTTCAAAATTAAGCGGAGAGGAAGCTTGGCCCACCCAGCCTATTCCCACTAAACCACCCCCCTTTTCTCGGAATCGCATGCGAGCTGAAGACGTCACTACCCGAACCCCAGAAGCAAACGCTTACGCAAAAACTATTTTGCAGCAGAGCGTAGAAGGAGACCCTTTTATCCCTCCTACTTTGGAAGGAACCATTGTACTCCCTGGTTTTGATGGCGGTGGAGAATGGGGCGGTGCCTCTGTCGACAACACGGAAGGCATCATGTATGTCAATGGAAGTGATATTCCTTGGATTCTCCAGATGATTCCCCATGAAAATTACGAAGGTTCCTCTATGATTGAAAAAGGGAAAAGCCTTTACAATGTTAATTGTTTGGCCTGCCATGGAAAAGACCGAGAGGGAGGCAATGTGTATGCGACAGTCCCGTCATTAATCGGTTTAAAGGATCGATTGGATGAACCAACCGTACTAGCGACGATCAACAAAGGAAAAGGAGTCATGCCTTCTTTTGAACATATTGATGAGGCCGACAAAGAAGCTATAGCCGCCTTCTTGTTAGAAAAAGAAAACACACCTGCTTATCGTGGAAAAGAAACAGGGAAAAAAAACTGGCCCTATCCTTATTTCATGAACGGCTATCAACGCTTTAAAGACCAAGATGGCTACCCTGCTATCAAACCTGTCTCTTATACACATCTCCGAGCCCACGAGACCGAGGCTGATC
>CAJXUM010000834.1 GCA_913060855.1 uncultured Lewinella sp.
AGATCAGCCTCGGTCTCGTGGGCTCGGAGATGTGTATAAGAGACAGGGCTTGGGTTATGCGATTGATTTCCTGCAGGAGATAGATCGTCAGCAGCTCCGAGATCACCTTCAAAATATTAAAACATATGCAGCTCAAGTTTTAGGAGATATTCCTGGGCTTCGTATTATTGGTAAGGCAGCTGATAAGACCGCCATTTTCTCATTTGTGCTTGACGACATCCATCCTCATGATGTGGCTACCTTTCTGGGAGAGGCAGGCATTGCAGTACGAGCAGGGCACCATTGTACCCAACCTATTATGGACTTTTTTGAGCTGCCAGCTACGACAAGAGCCTCCTTCAGTATTTATAATACAAAAGTAGAAGTAGACCATTTAGCAAAAACCATCCGATCCGTACAAGCGTTCTTTAATACATAAGACAGGACTAGGACTGCAGGTATTCTATTTCCCTAGTCAAGATGCAAGCTTATCAATTCTAACTACTATTTTTACGATATGAATGTAGAAATTCTCGCTTTTGGTATTGCTAAGGATATTGTCAAAGGAGCTAGCTTCCAACTAGACTTACCAGCGGAAGCAACGGTGGGTGTCTTGAAGCAGCAACTTTGTAGCACTTATCCTGATTTCGAACGATTGGCTAGTTTTGCCATTGCCGTAAATGAGGCCTATCGACAAGATGATTTTGCCCTGAATGAGAAAGATGAAATTGTTATTATACCTCCAGTAAGCGGCGGCTAAGAGACGGAGAAAAAATAAATGAATCAATTTTAGATTTTTAATATTTTGCTAAGCTTCTGACTACGAGGAAGAAGTGTGCAAAATTTTCAAAAGCTTTCAAAAAAATTGATTCATTTATTTCCGTCAACCTGCTAATGGCTTCAATGATATCTTCTCTGACAATTTTCGGGGTCCCGTCTAGCCAGCCGGACAGTCAGCAACACAAAAATGGTCAGAGAACCCAATGATAATTGCACTATGATTGATATTCAGTTAAAAGACACCCCTTTATCCACTACGGAATGTAGCGATTTAGTGGCTTCCCCTAGTACGGGAGGCACCGTTCTCTTTGTGGGTACAGTAAGAGATCATACAAAGGGGAAGGCAGTTGTTCGGCTTGAATTCGAAGCCTATGCCCCTATGGCCGTTTCCGAAATGCGGAAAATTGCGGAGGAGGCAAAATCGAGATGGTCGGCAGATAAAATAGTGATCCATCACCGCGTGGGCGTACTAGCGATTGGCGAAATTGCTGTGATTATTGCCGTGGCTACCCCACACCGTGTAGCTGCTTTCGAAGCTTGTCAATATGCCATTGATACCCTCAAAGAGACAGTCCCCATCTGGAAAAAAGAAATATTTGAGGATGGTGAAGTCTGGGTCGCAGCGCATCCTTAAGTACAAGAGTATGTTTGGGCAGACATGTGCTTAGCCCTTTATTTAACTCGCACAACACCTGTAGTTGTTATAAAAAGAACACCATGGCCTTATCTACGATTACTCATCTGTATACTTATCCAATTAAGTCGACCATTGGTCAATCCCTGCAAGAAAGCGCAGTATTAGAACGTGGCTTGGCCTATGATCGCCAATGGGGCGTATTTGATCAAGATGGGGTTGCTGTCACCGGTCGGAAGTTTCAAGACCTGTTACGCCTTGAGACCCGTTTTTCAGATGGGCAATTAGCCATTTACCTAGAGAATGAGTCTCTCTTTTCGATTCCAATCACACTCCCTAATAAGGATAGTGTTCCTGTGCAAATTTTTTCGGGAAGGACGGCGGGCATTCCTGTCAGTCAAGAAATAGATGCTTGGTTTTCTAATTTCCTAGGTATCAGTTGTCGTTTTCTACATATCAATCCTGAGGTTCATAGAGCCGTACTACCTAAACATGCTGGTCAGGAAAACGATACAGTCAATTTCGCAGATCAATGTCCGGTTTTATTGCTTTCCGAAGTATCCTTAGCCGACTTAAATAGTAAAATGGATCAGGCCATTAGCCACCAAAACTTCAGACCGAATATCGTCATTTCAGGACAGGCGGCTTTTGAAGAAGACCAGTGGCGACGTATCAAAATTGGTAGCTGTGAATTTGACATCAATCAATCCTGTGAAAGGTGTGTTTTCACCACGATTGACCCCAATAGCCGCGAAAAGCATCCTCAGCAAGAGCCCTTACGAACGCTAGCTACTTACCGGAAAAATGCTAGAGGAGGTGCTATTTTTGGCGTACATATGACGCCCCGCGTTCTAGGTAAAATAAATATTGGAGATGAGGTAATCGTTTTGGCTTGACCTTTCTCAACGGGCCAAGTATTTGGCCAAACCCTTCATCGTTTTTAGTGGTCCACTCGTAATCGCAAGATTTACCAACCAAATAGGAAGACTCCCCCCTGGTTCGGTCAAAATTTGGTATTCGACCTTTACTTTGTCGTCTTCGGTAGGTTGAATAGCCCAATTCGAGGACAACATAGGAACCCTGACATACTTTGATTCTTCATCAATAAAAGCAGGTAGTCCCACCGATCGAGTACGATACCCCTGAATCTCAGGATCAAACCACTGCTTCGAATGAATGATAATATCCCGATCCTTCAAAGGAAAAGGAACATCTGAAGTAACATAATAGATGAATTCATTTTTGGTAATCGTCTTTAACCGACGCGCCTTACCACATTTATAGACCCAGTCTGTATAAGCAGGAACATTATTGAGTACCGACATGAATTTATCCACTTCTGTGTCAAAGATCGCAATGACCTTTACTTCCTTGATACTGGAAAGGGTCGATATGCGGGTATATACCGTGCACTGTTCGGTTTCTTTTATCATTTTCCAGTCCTCGGGATTGTCTTGCGCACCAAGGTATGGTCCATAAAAACAAAGTAATAGTAGGCAACTAATCAGTCGTAGTTGTAAGGGCATTACAAGGCGTTTAAGTGTTTAAAAATGGACTAGTGCGGAAGGGTTTGCAATAATAACAATAAGTGACTGATGTTTTTTTCTTTTCTTTCCTCTAACACCTTTTGGCCATAATCCGTCAAATAAAAGTGATTGGTCAAAAAATCGATATTTGATGTCAACCAACTCCTTTCACTGGATTTTTTTCCAAAAGTATTTTCCCATTCGTCTCGTAGCATCGATAACCTGCTAGGATAATCCTCAGCGGATAAATGGATAAGGTCTGCATCACAAATAACTTCTTCCAACATTGTCCTGGGCGTTTGAGGCATTTGTGTTGCGCCAATACATTTGATAATTTTCATCCTATCCGTGGCCGGCATCCCTTCTTGTTTCAGCCAATTCTTGGCAATCTCCTGGCCCAGTTCAACATGATCTTGATAACCCGCAATATAGCCTACATCATGAAACCAAGCCGCTATTAATAGTAGCTCAATATCCGAAGCAGGAAGTCGGCAGGCCTGGCCGATCTCTTTCACAGCATAGACGACTTGTTGGGTATGGAAAAGATCATGAAAAGCCAAAGTAGCAGGAAGGTAAGCCTGAAATAAGGACTGCACATGCAAGGCTGCCTTTTTTACCATTGTTGAGTCGAGGAGGGAGATCACCATATATGCTATTTTCTAAAAATAGGAAACGCTGTCTCTCTCTAATACGGAAAGGGGGGGAAAAAAGGCTGCGTGGGATAGAAATTTCCTTTGTTAAGGGATTTAGAAAAAAATAGGCTACGCAAGAAGGCGCAGCCATTTTGTTGCCAGACTAGGCGAGAGAACCGATTATAGCCATAGCTAAATGAGGGATCGAACAACGACGCCTGGCAGCAAAAGAGCAAGCCGAACGGGTAGGTTATTTATTTCTAAGCCCCTAAATACGAAAACAAAGGAGCTAACAATTAAGTACACTAACCGCTATAGTGTCTCGCACAAAGCTATTTTCATCAAATATTATGCTAATTTATTTCATCAATACAGTTGCTGTCTCTTATACACATCTCCGAGCCCACGAGACCGAGGCTGATCTC
>CAJXUM010000835.1 GCA_913060855.1 uncultured Lewinella sp.
GGGCTCGGAGATGTGTATAAGAGACAGCGAAAGGTGTTTTGGCTAAAATATTGATATGCTATTTACTTATTCACTTTTCCCAAAATCCATCACATCCATCAACACCCAAGTATTGGGGTCGAGCCTAATATTTTCCGGTTCTGCGTCTATGTTAATGGTAAAAACAGTAGACTTTTCCTTCACCTCAACGACCTCTATTTGCGGTTGATCCTGGCCTTCGAAATAAATACCAATTTCGAGCGGCATTTCAAATAGGCTCCCATCCTTTTGAACCTGATCAAGCCTAATCTTCACTTGCTTCTTTATAGGATCATACTGCCAATTCCCAGCATAGGCTAAGGTTCCTCCTTTATATAGCCATTGTTGAAAAAAAGTAGAAAGGTCTTTGCCCGAGGCTTCTTCCATTTCCCGACGAAAATCTTCTGTGCTTGCACTTCCATTCTGGTATTTCCGATAATAGGACTGTATTCCACTCCAGAAATTTTCCGTTCCAACCACCCCTCGCAGCATATGTAAAATCCAACTCCCCTTTTGATAAGTCTGTGAACTGGTCACCTTTGTCATATCCTTCAAGTTGTCATGTACAATCCGATAAGCTGGATTTTTCTGATAGAAATTATCGACCCTTTTTTTGCTGGATTCGAGGCCTTCTAGAAAGGCATCCCGCCCGTATTCATGTTCAATAAACAACAAGGTAAAATAGGTTGCAAAGCCTTCACTGAGCCAAACATCATCCCAGTCGTATTCTGTTACAGAATTGCCAAACCACTGGTGTGCAATCTCATGAATGACAATATTCCTCCACCTTACATTTCTTTCGCCGCTAACGGATCGGTCACCGTAAAGGATGGCCGATGCCGCCTCCATTCCCCCACCAACACTATTGCTCTGAATATTCGCTAATTTTTCGTAAACAAAGGGCCCGATATAACTACTATAGAATTCGAGTACTTTTTTTGTCGGTTCTGCAAAATCATAGAATCCGGCATCACGGTCTTGGTAATAAACCCAAGTCTGAATGGCTTTGCCTTGGAAATCACCTACATGCTGGACCGCAAATTTCGCCACACCTAATACATATAACCAGGGAGCAATGGGAACCGATTGTTTCCAATGGGTGAGTCGTTTGCCAGTCGCCAAATCTGTTTCCTCTATCTTCAAACCATTGGAAACGACCTGATAGTGGGCAGGTGCCCTTACTACAAATTCGCAGGTGGCTTTGTCATAGGGATGATCGATGGTGGGCAGCCAGTTTCTCCCCTTGTTTGGCCAATTATCACTAAAAAAGGTTCTGTCCTCATATTTATTATTGGCTATGATGAGCCCTGTGGCCGGAATCCCTTGATAGGTGATCGTAAATTGACTGCGCTGGTTCTTTGCAGAGAGAGAAGGGAGGGTAATGAACAATGCATCGTTTTCATGCTTGTAAGCCACTGCTTTTCCATTGGATGATACGCTAGTGACGCTCATCCCCTTGTTTTCTAGCGCCCTAGATTTTTCGATTAAATCGAGCCGAAGGCTTAGTATACTATCCGCCAAAAAGCGCACATCAACAATCGTTTTCCCCAGAATCTCATCTGTATCATCAGACAGCTCAATTTCAAACCGGTAATTGATGGCATCGATTTTTGGATTCTTGGGATAAGGGTCTGTAAAAGAATAGCCCTGCTGTGTACAAATTGTGATCAGGAACAACCACGATACGAAATATTTTCCCCCGTTTTTCATCTTGCTTATTTTTGACCAATGAATCGCCATTAAACTAAGCATTTTTGGTATCGAAGTGAAAATATTCCTGTTTGATTATCGCATTTTAGATTCAGCACCTAAATAGGGCCATTGCTTTTTTATTAATTTTGAAGTGCCCGGTTTATCAAATTGTCAGATATGGCCAAATTGTTAAACAGTCCTACATCGAGACATCATTCGTGCTCTTTACCAAACGGCCTAGCCTTTTTATACTTATTTGATTATGAAAACATCACTCTTTACGCTTCTACTATGCCTCTCCCCTATCTACTGTTTTTCACAAACCGATCTCTTTAGTACAGATGATATCCTTGAACTACGCTTAAAAGGTTCTACCCAAGTCCTTTTTAATGATCGAGGGGATGATGCCGTTTATCACAAGATGAAGATTTCCTATACGGATGAAAAGGGAGAAATCATCAGCATTCCATTAAAGGTAAGGACAAGGGGAAACTTCCGGCGTGATAAATCCAATTGCTATTATCCTCCCTTACGCCTCAATTTCTCTAAGACCAAAACCCCTCCTAATACCCTATTTACTGGGCAAGATAAAATCAAATTGGTTACCCCCTGCCGCGATCAAAAATATGTGATTCATGAATACCTGGTCTATAAGATGTACAACCTGCTTACGCCACTAAGTTTTAGGGCCCGATTGGTCAAGGTCATTTATGAGGATACGGAAAAAGGGAAAACAAGCGATCCCTTGTATGGGATGCTGCTAGAGGATAAAGAGCAGATGGCAGAGCGAAATCAGGCCAAAAATTTCAATCGAAATAAAATACGTCCTAACAAAACAGAGAAAGAGCTCTTTCTAAGAATGGCAGTCTTCCAGTACCTAATCGGTAATACAGATTGGTCTGTTCAGTATCAACACAATGTCAAATTGGTGGTTCGGGATTCTTCGATTCGCCCTACAGCGGTTCCCTATGATTTCGACCACGCAGGCATTGTTCGCGCCCCCTATGCACGCCCAGCAGAAGCTTTACAATTGAGATCAATCCAAGAAAGAATGTATAGGGGCTATTGTGTTTCGGATATGAAAGAATTCCAGGCTGTCTTCGCCGATTTCAACCGATTGAAACCGGAGATTTACCACCTATATACCGAGAATCCGCTACTGGATTCGAGGTATGTATCCACGACCACCAAATTCTTAGATGATTTCTATAAAACCATCAACAAACCCAAGGCAAGTCTGCGGGAATTTCAATACCCTTGTGATAAGAATGGGGTGGGAAATGTGATTATTCAGGGCTTGAATAAGCGGTAGAGTTGGGCAAGACTTCAGAAGTGGGGTTTGGGAAAATATTTCTTTTCATTGACCCCATTATTGGATATGTCGACATCTGATGTTCGCTACTAGTTTCACTAGTATGCAGCCCTTGGCTGCGAGCCAGCTCGCCGAGAGACAGTATACATGCACTATTATTACGAACTGCGAGCTGGAGCTAGCAATCCAAACCGGCATACAAGCATGAGCTTGTAGCCAACATATATGTTAAGAGCAGAGATTTTGGTTTTCCAAATCTCTGCTCTTAATTGGCCTATCGGCCGACCCACTTCTGAAGTCTAAAGCCTAGCAACTTTACCGTACCAACAAAATTGAATTCATATTGCCAGCCTGATCCTGTTCTTTCAAAGGATTTGCCGGGTCGGTCATCCATTTACCATCTACAATAAACTTGTAATAGTGCTTCCCTGGTGGCAAGTCCAAAGCCAACATCCATCGGTTATCCTTTCGTTCCAATTTTGTTTTGTGCTCATTCCATCCGTTGAAAGATCCCGCCAAAACGACTTCTTTCGCCGCTGAAAAACCAGCCAATTGGAAGTTAATCACTTTTGAAATGGACAAAATAGAATTAAAGGTATCATGCTCATTTCTCACTTTCTTTGGGTTGGCAGGATCATGCAGCCAACGCCCATCCGCAATAAATTTATAGTGGTACTCTCCCGGTGCTAGATTGAGGCGTAGTTCCCAGCCTTCATCGGTCCGACTCATCCGCAGAGATTCTTCATCCCAGCCATTGAAGGAACCCGCCAGAATCACTTTTTCTACATCGAGAAAACCCTTCAAATAAAAATAGGCATTGCCATCTATATCGGGTTTTACATCATAGAGTTTCAGGCCATAAGTATCTTCTAGAAAGTCATTGGAATGGATTTTACTTTCATGTTCTCCTGGAACTGTCTCTTATACACATCTCCGAGCCCACGAGACCGAGGC
>CAJXUM010000836.1 GCA_913060855.1 uncultured Lewinella sp.
GCTCGGAGATGTGTATAAGAGACAGTACCATTGGAGCATCGCCGAGAAAAAACGCTGTTCTCTTTTTCGGAGGATTTCAGGTATTTAATGGTCAAGGGGAAGAGCTTACCATGAAATTCACCCCACTGCTCAAGGAGTTGTTTTTGTTAATTTGGCTATCAACTTTAAAAAACAATAAAGGAATTTCTTCTGAAAAGCTGGCAGAAATTCTATGGTTTGGCAAATCGAACAGTAGTGCCAGAAATAACAGAGCCGTTAATATTGCCAAACTTAAGCCGGTTTTGGCTGAAATAGGTCAATGTGAAATAACACAGAAAACAGGCTATTGGAAAGCCATCTTCGAACCCACTGAAGTTTATAACGACTATTTTGATTTCTTAAAAATAATCAACTCGAAGCATAACTTAACGGAAGAAAAGGTTTTACGTCTGATAGAAATAACTAAACAAGGTCCTTTCCTGTTCAACCTGAATTATGAATGGCTGGATGAATACAAAGCCTCCATCTCAGAAAAGATAATTGATACCTTATTGTCATTTACAAAAACGCTGCACCTGAAAAAAGATGCAAACCTGATCATTCAAATCGCAGAGGCTATCTTTAACTTCGACAGTATTAATGAAAAAGCAATGGTCTTAAAGTGTAACGCACTGATTGAATTGGGTATGCACAGCCTGTCAAAAGGAACCTATCAGAAATTTAGTAAAGAATATAAAACGCTATATGACGAGGAGTACGAAAGGTCTTTCGTTGATGTTGCCAACCGAAAAATGCCCAACTTTACGAGCTAGATTACTACCTTAATCTTTCCAGCATTCTGAGCACGTTTTTATGCTTCTTATTGCTGGGGAGGTTGTAGTATTCAAGTAGATCATTTTTCTGATCATACAACTCGATGCCTTGCTTTCCTTTGCCCACTTGTATAGTGCCCCTCTTTCGTCTTTACAGTTTTCCCGAAATCAGTTCCATCATTTTAAATTTATATTAATAAGTCGATAATATGAAGAGTTAAAAGAAGTAACAAGCTTTCGGAATAAAACGCCTATTTTATACTATCCATAAGCGCTCGGGGTAGCCATAATACCACATCAGGTAAGAGAATAATTAGCAAGAGTACAATGAGCATGGGAATCAAAATCATAAACACATCTCGAAGTGCATCCACCACTTTTATCTCCCCCAAAGCACACGTAATGAGCAGACATAATCCATAAGGCGGGGTAACCAAGCCAAAAGCAAGAGACACTACGCCAATGATAGCAAAATGGATCGGATGATAAGCTGCAGCTTCCGCCACTGGCCACAAGACCGTTCCCAATATAATGATGGCTGGAATAGCATCGATAAACATACCTATCAGCAGAAAACAGAGCGCAACGATCAAGCCTGTTCCTATAAAACCTAGGGACAGTCCACCCAATTGGCTCACCAATATTTCTGGCACTTTGAAAAAGGCCAAGAGAAAAGCAAAAGCAGAAGCTGTTCCTACAGCGAAGAGTGCAATAGCCGAAAAGCGGGCAGATTCGTAAAAGACCTTGACGATACCCCGGCGGTCTAATCGCTTATAAAACAAAGCCCCTAAAATTAAACTATATAGCACGGCAACAAGTGAAGCCTCCGTTGGGGTAAAAAAACCACTACTAATTCCTCCAACGATAATCACCGGCGTCATTAATGCCAAAAAAGCATCCTTGAGCGTGCCCATGAATTCACGGACGGTAGCCAAAGGATATTTGGGATACCCTCTTCGTTTGGCATAAATATATACCGCAACCATCATTGACAATCCAATCGCCAGACCGGGTAATACGCCCGCCAGGAAAAGTCCACCAATGGAAACGGACATTACCCCACCCCAAATAATCATCAATACGCTAGGCGGAATAATGACCCCCATGACCGACGAACAAGCTGTAATAGCCACCGATACGGAGGTATCATATCCTTCCTTCTTCATGGCAGGGATCATGATTGCACCAATGCCCGCAGAGTCTGCTGTGGAAGAACCAGAAATACCGGCAAAAAGCATACTTACCGTGATATTTACATGACCTATACCTCCAGGTAAATGCCCAACCAGTGCACGTGCAAAACGAATGAGTCGGTCGGTAATTCCCGCTGCGTTCATAAGGTTGGCCGCCAGTAGGAAAAAGGGAACAGCCAATAGTAGGAATGAATTATAAGCCTTGAACATTTCAGTAAAAAGCAAAGTAATACTTAACCTTTCGTGTAACATGAAAATAGGAACCGTAGCCAAACCTAAAGCGAATGAAACTGGTACCCTGAGCAGCACCAACACGAAAAAGGAAGTCAATAAAATCAGTGCAACTTCAATGGGTCCCATTATTCAGTTCGTTTTTTTCGTCAAAGTGATCGTACAATTGTTCCACTAAAAATAAAAGCATGCTGAAGCCAGCGACAGGCCATGCTATATAAATGGAGAGCATGGGCAATCCTGATATTTCGGATTGCTGCGTGGATCCAAATAAGGCAAATTGCCAGCCTCCGAATAGAAAAACTAGGGAAAGCAGTAATAACAAGATCAGTAGAATGAGTTTTAGTCCTCGTTCTACTCCAGGTTTAAATTGTGGCAATAAATCTACCTTAAAGTGGGTATTATCTCTTACCGCCACTGTGGCACCCAGCATAATCACCCAAATAAAGGCAAAGCGGGCAATTTCTTCTGTCCATATATAACGAGGAACAAATGGAACAAAGCGAGAAACTATTTGCAAAAATACAGGAACGACCAAGATCATCAGCATGACCGTCAGTAATAGCTGCAACAACTGGAAGTAAGTATCGATGATTTTTCTCATTTTATATTATTGATCGCTTCCAAAATATCTGTAGCACCAATTTCCGCTGCGTAGGCGCGCTTCACAGGTTCGGCTAACTCCAAAATCTTATCCCTTTCTTTGAATAGGTGTGTCTTCACTTTTCCTTCAGCTTCTAACTGGGCCATTAGCGGATCATCTATCTCAATCTCATATAAGCGTTCAAATTCCATGGCCTCTTTTCCGGCGCGACGAATCGCAGTCTGCAGATCAGCGGGCAATTGTCGAAACCGCTTCCCGCTGAAAAACATAGGACGTATAATGATAGATACCGTCGCTAGTGATACCTCTTGAGCTACCTCAAACCATTTGTATTTTAGAATTGCACTGGCCGAATTTTCGGCTCCTTCAATCACGCCTGTTTGAATCGCATTGTATACCTCTCCCCCACTTATTACCGTAGGTGTGGCTCCAATCGCTTCAAACATCCTTGATTGAATCGGAGAACCCATCACTCGCATATAGAATCCCTCCAACTCCTTCATGTCTCGAACAGGGCGCCTACCGACTAAGTGTCGTTTCTCCCCACCACCATATCCTAAAATGACGACATCGGCCCGGTCACTTACTGTTTTTTCTACTTCTTTAAAAACATCAGACTCCATCGTTTTTAGGTAGTGATCCGTATCCCGAAAAAGAAAGGGCACATCCATGATAGTAACCGCCTTCGAAAAGGTCGAAGCGTGCGAAGGTGAGGCGATGGCGAAGTCTACGACTGCACCGATATTCATATAATTGAAGTAATCTTTTTCTTGCCCTAGTTCACTATTCTTGTGGAGCACAAATTTCACCTGTTTAGGTCCCTCGTAGTACTTTTCTACCAACTCAGTAAACCTAACGAGGCCCTTTGTAAAGGAATGTTCATCATCAAAAATACAGGCACCATGAAGGGTGATGATATCAGCCTTACTTTTTTGAGAGGCCCACCCTATGAATAGAAGTGCAATGCCGAAAACGACAGTCAAGGTAAGGACTGTCTTGAACAGAGTGGACGTGCTGTAGCTCATAGACTTAGCTAAAATTGGTTTCGCTTCTTATTTAAGTATTTTCCGTTATCTGCTAAAGATAACTTTTTTAGCTAAGTCATCAAATTAGTGTAAGACCTGTCTCTTATACACATCTGACGCTGCCGACGAAGA
>CAJXUM010000837.1 GCA_913060855.1 uncultured Lewinella sp.
TCTACACTATCCTCTTCGTCGGCAGCGTCAGATGTGTATAAGAGACAGACTGTTGGCTATAGCCGATTTTACCCGGGTCGATAACATTGTCGCAGTCTGAGGGTAGGGCTAAACTGGCAGGCCGATTGGCGCCAAATGGACCCCAAACATCTGTGGCAAAAATGGTACTACGTCGCCCCTTTTCTGCTAAGCGGATCGCTTTTTCCGGATTCCAAATATGGGCTGCATCAGTCCAATCAACTTGTTCTTCTATCCAACCGTAGGGTAGGAGGCTACTTTCGGCAGAGAGTGGTGCCTGTGTAGTACCGAAGAGCAAGTGGGCCAAGAAGAGTAGCAGAAGGCTACTCAAGCTTTTTAAATACATTTTATATTGGGTTATATTTTTCATTGTTCTTCCTTTATTGGGGAGGTGGTTATTGAGGATTTAGTGGTTGATAGGGGTGTTGATACTGCCGATAGCCTCATTGCTGTCGCAATAGGGTTCGGATGGCGGCGTAAATTGCACCTGCAAGATCTTGATATTTCGATCCCTAGCAGCCCGGACATCATAAATCCGACATTCTCCAGTTCTAGGATATTTGTTTGCTCTCTTGTCATATCCACTTGAGCCCTTTGGAACAAGGTTATAAACGATACGGTTTTCGTCAAATTCAATTTCTTGTTCTTCAAAGTAATTTTTAAAGAATTGCGTCATAGTGGCAATTCTTCGGCTAGAAAGCGAGTTGTTCCATACTGGATTACCTGAACCACTAGCCGCACCTTCAATGTCTATTGTAATATCATAACCTGTTAAGTAGTAGGCAAAGATGTTATCCGATAGAGAGATCAATCTATTGCGATTTGATGTTACCTCATTGAAGAAATTAGTGATTGCAAGAGCGTTTGTATCGCCGTTGCAAGCTGCTGCTGCATATTCCAAGATTCTAGTTGAATCTGTTCTGGACTCCTCCTTCTGCTCCCTGGCTGCCTTACTCAATGCTGAATAGCGGCGATTTACCGTTTGGTCATAGTCTGATCCATTCAGGTATCCCGCAAAAAAACTATCGTAATCTCGACCCGCTGTATAGCCAGGACGGGGTTGGTCATGGTCAAAATAGAGTATAATCCCTTCTTTTATGGTATCAGGTCTAGATGGATATAATTTGAAGACGTAGGCAAAATCTTCAGACTTACAAGTGGTATTGATGGAAAAACTATTTGGAGGAAGCTCAAATCTGTAAATGGTATCCTGTGCCGCGCAAGCATCGGTAGAGAATCCATATTTTATACCTGGGCATAGATCATATTGATAGGTATGATTTCCTCCTTGGGTGCTTGGGTTTACCGTACGGCCATTATCCATGTTTAAGACTACTAGGTTATTCACATCTACGGTCTTGGACTCATCGCAATAATCGACAAAGTTAATGCTGAGCTTGATTTGAGGCTCTAGAAAAAGTTCTAATTCAATCACCTCTCCGTCACACTTACCTGTGTTGATTAATTTGGAGTCTGGTTCGTAGCCAATCAATTCAGCTTTCATCTCGAAAGATTTTTCGAGCGGGACATTTCTAAAAGTGAAGACATTTCCATTTCTTTCTGGTGTTGGCAATTCATATTCACCCGTCCATTGCAGTAAGTTGGCTTCCTCATTTCCGATAGCCTCTTGTTCAAAGGCTTGACAATCACCTCCTCCTTGGCAGAAAACGGATACGATAATGTCTACTTTAGGAGAGTAAGTACCTTCAAATACATCGGGGCAGCAGTGTTCCAGTTCTGCATAATCGTGACCGTTTCTATTGGACGAGAAAACCATTCTTTCGCTCTCTTCTTCTTTACTGAAGTATAAATCATCAAACACACTATTGATAGGTTGATCTAGCGCGATAATATTACTACTATTTCCTGCCGTTCTATTGTCGCAATCTGCATCTCCATAACCCTCTGGAGCGTATTTGAAAATATCAAAATCATAGCCACCCAGCGTTTGATGCCCATTCGAGCTAAAGTATAGCGTACTGGTAGGATTATGATAAAAAGGCGTTACTTCATCTCCTTCTGTATTGATCGCTGTGACATTAACTGGTACATCACAGGTGTTTCCCTGAACGTCCGTATAGTATATATCTAGATCTTGTGTCTGAGGAGCGCCTTTATGGAAATTGGAAACATAGTATAATCGACCGATACCGTTTCCTTCTCGTTCTTGGTAGTAAGGTTGAGTGGCCGTATAACCGGGGCGGTTAATGGAGTTAGGCAATTTTGTAGGTTTTGTCCAACCCTCTGCTCCTGTTGTTCTATCAGCATAATAGATTTCGCAGGTATAGTTGTCATCTTTGCATTTACAGGACGTGAAGTAGGCGCGTTGACCTTTATTGGCATAAGTGATATGCCCTATATTCTTGAAGCTTTTGGGGAGTGTCAGCTTATCTCGTTCCCCGCTCGTTCCTCGCTGATACAATTCCATCTTATCTGAGCAAGGCTTTTCGCATTCGCATTGTTCCGGTGGTGTCAACTTCCCAACGATGATATTATTTTCAAATATCGGCATCGCGAAATCAGATTGCCCTGGGGTACTGAGGTCACTGATCAGCTGAGTGGATGTATTGGGGTTAGTAGCGGAAGGATAATCCAACCAATTATTACATTCATCTCGTTTTATATTGGCAATAGCCTTTAATGCTGGATCTGCGGCTTCTCCTACTTCCAAGAAATAATCATAATCGGTAATGGCTTTTTCGTATAGGCCTCTTCGGTGATTACCTTTTGCTTTATAGAACCAGTATTCAGGATAATCTGCTATAGCGTTTAGGGATTCTAACTGATCTAGCCAAGCATCCGCCTGCTTAAATTCGCAGACTTCAACGGCTGATTCAGCTGCAATTTTGATCATCTCTATATTATTGGTGTCACTTGCCAGTACTGTTTTTGTGTGCAGGTAAGTTGTTGGATAGTCCTGATTTTGGTAAGCTTTGATAGCACTCTTTTGGTAAGCGTCCAATGATTGACTCTGGGCAAGAGGGGTAAGAAATCCTAACAAACAAGCTATTAAGAGTAGCTTTTTCATTTTTAGGTTATTTATGGTAGTTAAAACTGTATAGGGTTCATTGATGTGCTAGAATTGTACCTTACATGCTCTAGCAGGCGGAGGCCGGGAAATGATATGACCGACTGTGAATTCCACACCACCGTTTCCATTGTTCAATAGATCGCCAGCTTGAGAGGTAGTAAAATCGTAGCTGATGCCAAAGCGCCACATATTCAGATGAAATTCTGTGGCGATGATCAACCCATCATCGAGTCTATACCCTAAATTAAGGTCTAGGATAAAACTTCCTGGGTCTTTGCTGAAAGAATGAATTCGGCCACCTGCACCTAGTACGATTTCTTGGTAGGGCCCTTGGAATTGCATCGTCGTGTTAATGAGTAGATCGAGGTCATTGAAGAGTTGAAAAGCACCAACACCATAAATACTGAATCGAGTCGGCAAGTTGATATCCAACACATCAAAAAAGTCCGTCCTGGGTTGATTGAGGTGAAATATTCCCGCACCGAAATCAAAACTGTTTCTTTTTTCACAAGCCTGATAGTGCAGATTTACCCCCGTAGAAATATCGAAGAGAAAACGGGCTTCTCGATCCTTGGTGTTATTAGAAGGATCATTGGGGTTCTCTAGTCTCAGATCAGCGCGGGAGAAAGCACGCTGTCCACCGCCCAACATGAGTGCACCGGCTAAGGAAAATCCTGAGCCAATATATTTATTGTATGAGGCTGCTAATTCGAGTTGTGTCAAGCTCAACTTGGAATCACCCGCCACATCATAATTGAATAGGGCTCCCAAGGAAAAACCTTCAGGCCGCCAGCAGTTGGAGGAGTCACATTTGACCGTACAGAAGTTCTTTTCTGCCGATATCGTGAAGGTATTGTATGGGACCTGTCTCTTATACACATCTGACGCTGCCGACGAAGAGGATAGTGTA
>CAJXUM010000838.1 GCA_913060855.1 uncultured Lewinella sp.
TCTACACTATCCTCTTCGTCGGCAGCGTCAGATGTGTATAAGAGACAGGTATCAAGTGTATTATCTGCTCTTTTTTCTGCTTCTCTGACAATATTTGTGTTTTAGTCAACTAAATCCGCCCCTACTACTAGACAAAGGAAGAGGCCAGAAGCCACCTAGCCGGCTTTCATATGGATTATCGCATCCATCTGTTAAACCATCTTGGAGCAAACAGGAGATTAAGTCAGAATAGAGTAACCTTTTTGGTGGGGTATCGTAAGAAAAAAGGGTATCGCTAGTGGCGATACCCTTTTCGATTAGGCACTCATGAGATTATAATTTCTTTCTTAGGTGTGTAGTCTATTTTTCACTACACGTTAGGTGTCGAATCGGAGCTTATTCCGAACTATAAAGATTTGATTTGTTCTAAAGGGAAAAAACTGTTAGTAGTAAATAGTCATATAGTTAATAACTACAATACAAAAGTAGCTGAACGTATTTCTTTATTTTAGTACATTTTTCTATCTTTCTGCTTTGAATACAACAACACCTCCCTCCACAAAAAACTGATTAACAGTTTTTTACTCACGAATCAGTCACCAAAAACTGGTATAATTCAACCATTTAAAGCGCTAGATTGCCATGGAACAGAGTAGGTTAGTCAAATATATTAAAGCCCTTTCGCCCAAAGAGAGAGAAAAATTTCATCTATTTGTACACTCCCCCTATTTCAATAAACATGATAAAACCGTTCAGTTACTACAGCTGATCGAAAAATGGCTAGAACGCCCCAGCTTCAGCATAGACAAGCCGGCTGTTTTCACCAAGCTATTCCCCAAAGAGAAATATGATGAGCAACGCTTGTACAACGTCATGTCTTATTTGAAAAAACTCTATCATAATTTTCTAGCTTTTCGCCACTTTGAAGACACCCCTTTTCAAGGGCAGCTTTGCACAATTGAAGCGGCTTATGAGAATAATCAGTTTGATCTGATGAAAAACAGAGGCAAACTGCTGGAGAAGGACCTAGAGAAACACCCCTCTAAGGATGTCAATTTATATTATACCTCTTTCAAGTTGAATAAGGTGATGGGGTATTATAGTGGGATGTATGAAGATCGATCCAAGCCCACCTTGCTTCAAGGAATGGTCGATTCTTTAGATCGCTACTATATCTTGGAGAAACTAAGGCACAGCTGCCATATTATGGCTAATGTGATTATGTTGAACACCGCCTATAAGTTTCATTTTCTCGAAGAATTACTGAAATACATAGATGCCAATTGGCAAGAGTATGAAAATGATACCCCTATCGTATTGTACTATACTATTTTCAGGAGTTTGGAGCAAGAAGATAATCCCGCGTATTATACTCAGCTGAAAGAGATGCTCGCTAATGATATCCCCAAACTTAGCAAGGATGAGCAGGGGGATCTCTATTCTTTTGCCATTAACTATTGTATTAGAAGGATCAACCAAGGAGACCGGGACTTTCAAAGAGAATTATTCCAGCTGTACAAACAAGGCTTGAAAGCAGGTTTAATTCTGGACAATGGAATTTTATCGGAATGGAATTATAAAAACATTACCGCCTTGGGTTGTAGCCTGAAAGAATTTGAGTGGACGGAAGATTTTATTCAAATTTATAAGGAGAAATTACTAGTGGAGCGGCAAGAAAACGCTTATAACTATAATTTGGCGCACCTCTACTATAATAAGAAACTCTACAACGAAGCACTATCGGTGCTCTTACTCGTACAATTTACCGATGTCAAATACCACCTAAACACCACTTTCTTGCTTTTACGGACCTATTATGCGCTGAAAGATACCGAGGCCTTGTTGGCTTTAATTGAGACTTTCCGTATCTATGTGATGCGAAACAAGAAAATGACAACGGATCAGAAAAAGGGTTATACCAATTTCCTTCGTTTTGCTAAAAAACTAGTACTCTTAAAGCACCAAGCAGCCGCGTATACGCGGAGCGGGTTGCATGAGAAACTGGATCACCTCCACACCAAAATATCCGGAACTAGAAATATAATCAATAAGTTTTGGCTCTTAGAGGAATGCCGAGCTTAAGAACAATAGGCATGATGGTCACTGGATGATATCCGATAATCAATGCGCCCTAAACTAAACTCCCCGTTTCAGACGTTAGTTAAAACTTAGTAGCAAACACCAGTCTAAACCTAGGTGGATTAGGCATATTTTACTGAAAAAATTTGCAAACCACCTTGGTTTAGGTATATTTTGCTGCTAAAATCACACAACACACACCAATGAATGAAAATTCAAGCATTCCATTGAGAAGCGCATTTTACCACATTTACAAGAGGGCAGGCTTTCTTTCCTCCCTTATGATGTTAGGTGTCTTATTTCTTATCCCAACGCAAGGACAAACACAAGACTGGAATCCCGTTACTCCTAAAAGGGAATTTCGGGCGGTATGGGTGGCCACGGTGGCCAACATTGATTACCCTCGAAAGGCAACTATCCGCAAAGTACCTCAAGTAGAGGATTTTAAGAATTTACTGGATCAATATAAAAGAATAGGTTTTAATGCCGTCATCGTTCAGGTCAGACCTGCCGCGGACGCTTTTTACCCCTCTGAATATGCCCCTTGGTCTACTTACTTGACTGGGAATCAGGGAACCCCTCCCCTCCCCTTGTATGATCCCTTGGAGTTTATGATTGAGGAGGCCCACAATAGAGGGCTCGAATTTCATGCCTGGTTAAACCCATTTCGGGCTACGATGAACATGGACACCCTATCTTTGGCCCCTAATCATGTATTTAACCAACACAGAGATTGGCTGGTCCAGTATGGGAATCGTTTTTACTACAACCCAGGCATACCAGCCGTCAGAGAACATATTTCGGAAGTGGTAGCCGAAGTGGTTAGAAATTATGATGTCGATGCCATTCATTTTGATGATTACTTCTATCCCTATCCAATAAAAAATGTTCCTTTCCCCGATAGCACTATCTTTCAACAATCGTCTGGCCGATTTTCAAAAATTGAAAACTGGCGACGTCACAATGTAGATTTGATGATCGAGCAAATATCAACTCGCATCAAAACGATGAAAGCCCATGTAAAGTTGGGGGTAAGCCCTTTTGGGGTTTGGAGAAACAAGGAAGACGATGATTTAGGATCAGATACTAGGGCCGGCGTCACGACTTTTGATGATTTGTATGCCGATGTATTGAAATGGTCTCGCAATGCTTGGGTAGATTATATTATTCCACAAATCTACTGGAATATTGGCTTTGAGCCCGCAGACTATGAGGTATTGCTAGATTGGTGGAGTAGCCGCGTCCATAGTACACATTTATATATCGGGCATGCGGCTTATAAAGTAGGTGACAACCCTGCAGAGCCTTGGCAAGATCCATTTGAAATTCCGAGGCAAGTAGAGCTCAATAGAAGTAATGGTGTTTGTAAAGGAAGTGCTTATTTTAGCTCTCGAGCTGTTTTAGGTAATAGACTGGGTGTAAAGGATCAAATCGCAAACTTGTATCAAACACCAGCTTTGGTCCCCGAAGATGAAGAAGGCTTTTCGAAAAGGCAAAAACAGCCACGTTTAAGGAGAGTCACCTATAAACCGAGGCTCGAACGAATAAAGATCAAATGGCGACCGAATAAGGACGATATGGAAAACCTACCGTCCTATTATGTGGTATATCGATTCAATGATGCTGTGGCAGGTGATTTTGAAGACCCCACTAATATTATTCACATCTCGGGGATGAATCAGAAAAAGAAGAAAGTCATTATTTATGATGCGGATACAGAAGTGGATCAAACATACACGTATGTGGTAACTGCCATGAATAGAGGCCACAATGAAAGCCTCCCCAGCGATGGCCGAGCGGTTATTAGAATGCCGAATCGAGTGAAGAAGGTAAAAGAAGATCGACCTGAAAGAACTCGAACGAAGAGGCCTAAAACTGTCTCTTATACACATCTGACGCTG
>CAJXUM010000839.1 GCA_913060855.1 uncultured Lewinella sp.
CTACACTATCCTCTTCGTCGGCAGCGTCAGATGTGTATAAGAGACAGGGATAAGGTCATCAACTGCCGAGTTACCAACTGTTATGCAACTGGCTTCAATGTAGGTAATCTTGATACTTTGATCAACTGTAGCGCTGACGCAAAATATGCAGAGGCATTTTGTGTCCCCTACACCAAAGCCAAGAACGCTTATGTCGAGATGGAAATCCTGGATAGTAGGAATGGAATGAAAAATAAGCTGTTGGCCAAAATCAACGGGACGGACCACAACGTCAACATCAAAACATCTAATTCCGATTTTATTCCAAAAGATATGGCGATCAAACTATCAACAGCAGAGAGCTATGGTGGGCCATGGCGTGGAGGGGTCCCCAATGCGATAAATATCTTCCTGAAAAATGATACGAATACCGATGTGCTTCTATTATCAGGAACAGAGAAACCTCAGATCGATAGCAAGGGAAAGGTATTCGACCAAACGAATAGATAAAGCAGCTCTTCATTTAATCTCTAAACACTTGTATCGTGAAAACAAGCAAACAAAACTTAAGGCCATTCACCGTTTCCCTGGGGCAATTAACCTCAAGTGATCAGTATTTTTTTCGTGAGGATAAGAGCGATGATGATACGCGCAGACCACCTTGGATGATGCTTATGGCGATGTGCGCAACTCTATTCCTGACATCCTGCATGCAGGAAACGCAAAAAGTTAAGATTTATCCTGCTCCGGATGGCATTGAGCTTTCGCAAGCTTTCGTAGTGGAAGTGGGGGGCAAAGGAGTACCGGTGTACAAAACTAAAATTCCGCCGAGCGAACCGATTCCCCGTCTCAATCATTCCCGTAGCGAATTTGGATTTGCCTCATTTGCTTCGTTTGACATGAGCGAAAAGGTGGAAATAAAAGTGACTTATCCTGCGGCAGTTAATTCGGTAAAAGTATTGCCGACTTCTTTTGGCATTCAGCCAATAATAGATGGAAACAATGTGGTGATTGCGCTCGATGAACCCAAAAACCTGACCATTGAGATAAATGGCGACTGGCATGAGTCCCTGCATATTTTTGCCAACCCTTTTGAAGCGCATATTCCGGATTCCGATGATCCGAATGTGGTTTATTTTGGCCCGGGAATTCACGATGTAACCAGTGTAGCTGTAGGAGACAGTACGACCGTCTATATCGCCGGAGGGGCTTATTTGCGTGCTGGATCGGATCCGGATGAAGAAGAGGTGGAATTGCGTGGAAGGAAAAGGAAGCCTCCTACTTTTTTTCTTGAAGGAACAAATATCACTGTTCGAGGAAGGGGAATTATCGACCAATCTGCTATCCCCAGGGCGAACAGAAGATATACCATATTTGCCCAGCATTCGAATGATATAAAAATAGAAGGTGTCACGATTTGTGACCCCAGCCACTGGACGATTCCAATTCAAGGTTCAGATAATATTCATGTCGACAATATTAAAATCATTGGCTGGCGTGGAAACTCAGATGGGGTAGATATTTCTAACAGCCGTGACGCCCTGGTTGAGAATTGTTTTATGCGGACACTGGACGACGCCGTAGTCATTAAATCATTTGAAGGTCGAGGGGAGGTAAAGAATATACACACCCGTAAATGCGTGATATGGAACGAGTTGGCTCATTCCCTCAGTATAGGAGCTGAAGTGCGTGAAAATGTAAGCCAAGTACTTTTCGAAGACTGTGATATTATTCATGACGTTGGACGGGAAACAGCTCTCCGTGTTTACCATTGTGATGATGCCGTGATCAGTGATGTTACTTTCCAAAATATAAGAATTGAGGAGGCGCGCCGACTCATCTCATGTTGGATAGGAAAGACCAGATGGACCAAAACCGAAGAGCGCGGGAATATTAGAAATGTGACGTTCCGAAACATAACAGCGATTTCTGCTCCCATTGACACTAGCCTGACGGGATTCCAGGATGGCTCTGACTGGAAACCCTACATCATAAGAAATCATGCGAGTATGGAGCTTGTGGGATACGATGGAGATCATACGATAGAAGGCGTGGTCTTCGAAAATATCTTACTCGATGGGAAGCAGGTGGTTGGAGAACAAGTGACCGTGAACGGCTTTGTCAAAGGTGTTGAATTTCAATAGACTTTTTAGCCTGAGAACCTCCAAAATATCAGCTGGTGCTTGTGTTGAATACCGCTATGCTGAAAACTAAGCATCAAACATTGAAGGCAGAGGTATTTAGTGCCGGCGGCAGCTTGGTGATTAACGATGTACTCGTTCCTCCTGAGCATTTGAGAGAGGGAGGACCTGCCTATCGAATTGGAGTTGACTTTGTCCGTCCAATTGATAAGGGCTCAATTACGGTGAAATACACGCCGGTCCTCTAATTAAAAGAATGAAAAACCAACTATCATGATAAAGAACTTCATATTATTCGTCCTTTTAATCAGCCTTGGAAGTTGGGTTAAAGCACAGGAAGCAAGCAAAATCCCCCTTCCCCAAAAGCTGGAACAAGGCTACCCGCGTCTATACATCACGCAGGCTGAAAAAAGTAAACTGGAAAAAACTATTCAGCAGGAAGAATGGGCGCAAGCTGTTCTTTCCGGGCTACATAAGGGCATTGATGAACATGTAGAACGCCATAGTACGGATCCGGAGTGGATGGTGTCGCGTCTGCAAATGTATTGGAAAACAAAAGCGACTAACATTTACATCAATGGTGTTTACTATTCGCATGCTGATGGTGAAGCTCTTGTTCCAACCGTTCGTTTTACCGGTGCGCGCGATTATACCACCCCTTATGCCATGCCCGATTTGGAAGATATTATTCCATATATGGACGATGATCGCGGTCTCTATCTACGCAACAAAAGCAAGGAAGGACAACCATTGGAGTGGGTCGAGCAGTCGAAAACGGGGGGGATTATTCACCGACACAATCAAAAACTGGTTGGATTTGCCCGTGATGCCGCATTCTTGTATTGGCTTGAAGAAGATGAACGCTTCGCCAAGTTTGCTTTCGATATTTTTGACACCTATATGATGGGAATGTACTATCGCAATGAGCCCATCGATTTGTTGAACGGACATATTCAAACCTTGGTTGGATTGACTTGCTTTCAGGTTATTCACGAAAGCACCTTAATTGAAGTGGCTGAATTGTATGACTTTCTGCATCAATATATTGAACAACATTTTCCTGCTAAAATGGACACCTATGATGCAACCATAAAGAAATGGACCGACCAGATTATTAAGAACGGAGTGCCTCAAAATAATTGGAACTTACACCAGGCGAAAATTATTTTAAAAGCGGCCATGGTCTTAAAGGATAACAAATTCTATGAAGACAAAAAGGGGCGGGAATATTATATCGATTACATTCTAAATGTAACTTCCGCTCGCCAGTGGTCACTTACTAAATTTATGGATTATGGTTACGATAAAAACAATGGTGTTTGGGCCGAATGCCCGGGGTATTCCTTTGGCGTAACAAGAGATCTAACCCACTTTATTAATGATTTTGATAATACATTCGATCACAATATTCTGCCCTACATGCCGGTAATGAATAAGGCGGTCAGCATACTTCCTCAGTACCTGTTCCCTAACGGTCAAACGGTAGCCTTTGGAGATAGCAATTATGGATCGCTAAACACAGGGACAATAGGTGATATGATTCGTACCGCCCAAAAGAATGGTGATGAAGCATTAGAGAAAGAATTTACTGGGCTGTACCGTTTATTTGCGCAAGACGCCAGATCCTCTAATCGGAGAAGGCCACGCGCGGATATTTCTTCCTTTTTTGCCAGCAAACCTTTGGTATTAAATCCTGAATACAAAGCAGGGAAACGGAGTGATTACATCACCCAAACCTTCTATGCACCCAACGTGAGCTGGCATGTACAGCGAGTAGGAGAGGGCAAAGACCTGTCTCTTATACACATCTCCGAGCCCACGAGACCGAGGCTGATCT
>CAJXUM010000840.1 GCA_913060855.1 uncultured Lewinella sp.
CTATTATGCTGCAGGATCAATTTCCCCAGCTGGTTGCCCAATTTAGTTGGGGTACCAAAGGACGTCCCCTTCGCTACCGTAGCGATTACCTTCTCTCGAATGCCTGCATTATTATGCCCCAGAATTAGTGGCCCCCAGGAGCAGCAAAAGTCAATATAGGTATTGCCATCTTCATCCGTAATCCGACAGCCCTCCCCTGATTCGATAAACAGAGGTGGCCCTGAAACGGACTTAAAGGCACGCACCGGAGAGTTGACTCCACCGGGAAAATATTGCTTTGCTTCTTCAAATAAGGCCGCAGATTGCTGGCGATTGATTTTATTTACTAATTCCATGTCGGCTGTTTAGGTTCTTTTATTTTGACAAGGCTTATCAAGTTGAACGAGTTTAATATTTGATTCGATACTAAACTTTTCAACGGCACCCAAGGAAAGACTTCAGCAGTTTTTATGAGTCATGACAAAAGAAACTTCTGAAGTCTAGGTGTTAGATAATGCTCGCAAAGGTAAAGAATTGCGAAGTGCGGAACGTCAGGAAGAGGTAAATAAATGAAGGCTGGAAAGTAGGCCTGATTTTTTCTGCGAGAAGTCAGCTTTTGCTGAAAGGTGGGCGAGATGGAAAGGTTTTGGCTATCTCAAGGGGTGATCACCCCTTGAGATAAGCCAGTGAGTGTATCCACCCCTTGAGATAAAGCCTAGTGATTCACCACAAAGCGACTCATAATACGAGCCTCTTCCGTGATAATACCATATACATAACTACCAGCTGGTAACTTATTAACGGCATAATTTTCGACATGACTGCCAGGCCCTAGCTGCCCTTTGTCGAGCCTTTGTATCAAACGACCATCAGCCGAATAGACTTCAATGGTGACCTTCGACCCCTTGCTTAGCTCATAGGGTAAATCGACTCTTTCGAAAGCAGGATTGGGACGAGCAGGGAAGATTTGTAGACCATTCTTAGCCGCAAAAGCATCAGTAGTACTACTCGGATCTTCAAATTCCAGGATGGGAAGTATCCAAAAATCAGAATCTAGGCCCCAAGAGACATCACCGTCGCTGATCGGGTGCCAGTCCCCCGTACCAAAAAGTTCATAGCTATCGTCACCTGACCCACAGTCTGCATTACTCATAAATATACTCAGCGTATCTGTGGCGTTATTGTAGGAGTCAGAAAAGTCTACACTAACGAAGAAATCGGTAACTTCTACCAGTGCTGGCGTACCAAAAGAAAAACTAGTCGGGAAGGCAAACTGGTCATCCAAGACGAAATTATTTGGCTTGACAGGATCACTAGTACCCAGTAAAACGTCAGGAGCGCCACTAGCATTGGCTGAGTATATCTTCACGGTAACATCAGCATCGCCTACTATACCCGCTTCGGCAAAAAAGACCCAAGCTTCAGTTACATTGACCGGACTCACCTCATCGAAGGTGAAACGTTGTGCTTTGGCCAGATCTTGAAATTCATTCGTACCGCCGATAAAACCCCAGTTACCATCAATAGTAAAACTGACAGCATCTTCCCCGCACTCCAACAACCAAGAAGGAGGAACCAAGGTATCCATCACAGCTCTTGGACTAATATCGACCGTTGGCAGCACCTTTGTGGCTACTCGGTCTGGTATTGGATTCATAATGCGTTGCTGGCTAAACCCAGTAATGGCAAATAGACATAAGGCTAAGGAGAAAGTTGTAAATCGTTTAATCATGGTTAATTTTTAAAAGGTTTATTTACTGTCGAATGATGAAAGCTAGCGGGAAAGGTAGGGGAATTCCTTTTTTATATCAAGCTGGGAGAGGAACAGCTTGACTATTTAAGCCAACTTTAACAAGATTTTTGGCAGCTGAATGACATTTCTGACTGCCTCATGGAATCCAAAACTTTTCTTTTCTGTTTACGTAAGAGATGCTAACATGGTATCACTTAGACCATAAGGGCCCATTTTTTGCCGTAAAAATCTTATTTTAGCCCTTAGAAATCATAGCTTGGAACAGAAAGTTTGGAATTGAAGTGCTGCGATAGTGTAGTATTTCCGATTTCCGGCTTCCAGTTTCCAGCTTTCAAAAGATTGATCAGCAGTATGGATATAGATGTAGGATCTTGTATAGAGGCACTATTGTATGATAATGAGACGGTTAGTGTGCCAGGCTTGGGCGCTATTGTGAGTCATTATAAGTCGGCCGTTATCGAACCGGTGCAGGGAGCGGTACACCCCCCTTCGAAATCTTTGGAGTTCAATGATAATCTCATCATGGACGATGGGCTGTTGCTGAACTTGATTGTAGATAAATATGATCTCCCCAGAGCGGAGGCCGAGAAAATAATTTCTGATTACGTTAAAGATGTCAAAGCCGCTATCAAGCGAAAAGAATTTGTCGTTTTTCCAAATGTTGGAAGATTGTACCAAAACTATGAAGGCAAATACCAATTTTTGCCTGACGACAGCAATTTCAATACCGATTCCTTTGGCCTACCCTCTGTACAGTTTTATCCGATTATTCGCCATAATCGCCCCGTGATGACAACTGCACAGGCGCAAGCGAAGAAGAAGAACTTTTCATTAGGAGGGGTAGTGAGCGGTAATATTGCCGATTGGTTTCAGCGAAATTTGGCGGCCTTTATTACTCTTGCAGTGATCATTGTCTCTATAGGAATATGGCTTTTAGTAGCTTATAGACCGGCACCTGCTGATGAAATCCTTACGATTGTGCCAGAAGAGCGGGTAAATATTAGTCCATCTGAATTGGAGGGTGGTCCCGATGATTTGAAAGAAGTAGAAGAAGGTACTGGTGATGAAGCAGAGAACACCACCAATGTACCAGCGGACGAAGAAACTATACCACCAGCCGACACCGAACCTGAAGAAATCGAAACGGAAGGCATTACGCCCAATCCTGCACAAGATTATGCGCTCATCGCGATCGGTGCTTTCGGTAGTCAAGGCAATG
The DNA here is from genome assembly GCA_913060855.1 of uncultured Lewinella sp. Classification (GTDB taxonomy): domain Bacteria; phylum Bacteroidota; class Bacteroidia; order Chitinophagales; family Saprospiraceae; genus DT-111. Next base: position 2,952 of record CAJXUM010000840.1, read on the forward strand.
TGGAGAAACTAATTAAGAAAATCTATGAGGAGGGCTATGAGGCCTATACGCGTAAAGTGGGTAAGCTGACCCAGGTAGGTGTTCAATTGCCTTATGATGACCAATCTGAAATAGATGTAGCGCTAATTGATGTACAGAAGAAGTTTGATAAAAAAGCAAAAGTTGTACAGAAGTAATGGTCTTGCCACTAGGCAAATGGCGGAATCAAAAGAACAATGTAAATCAAGATCAAAAGAACAGTCCTAGCTCCGGCTTCCATCGCCGTTGATTCACGGTCTCCGATCGGAACCCGCCCCGTCCCTGAGACGAAAGACTCGAATACTAACCCTATTTCCTCTATTACTTCCCGACCTACAACTTATAGACTTCCGACATTCCGACTTACCGAATCAAAGCCACATCCCCCTTAAACACCTCCGTTCTACCATCCAGCAAAGTGACTTCCAGAAAATAGACATAGACGCCAGCATTCATGGCTTGGCCCCGGTAGGTACCATCCCAGCCCACACTAGGGTCATTCGGTGCTACGGTTTTGATGTCATATAAGATATTACCCCACCGATCATACACCTGAAAGACGTTGATAGCCGTGATGGCAGTGCCTGCGAAAACTTGGAACACATCATTGATCCCATCATTGTTTGGACTAAAAACCGTAGGACGGAAAAGGTCTATACTACGATCTACCGCGATGGTAATTTCATCGCTGACGCTACAACCTGAGGCATCAAAAGCTTGAGCAGTATACACCGTCGTTCGGGTAGGACTTACACTTATTTCATTGGGAGTTAGGATCGTAATGGAATCCGTAGGAGTCCATGCAATATTATCTACTTCAAAATTGGTGAGCGCAGTAAGGGTAACACTTTCTCCAAATTGAATGCGAAGATCAGCTCCCAAGTCTAGTAGTAAGACTTCTTCATTGGGAATTTGGGTCTCCAAGGTAGATGCACAGCCTGTCTCTTATACACATCTCCGAGCCCACGAGACCGAGGCTGATCTC
>CAJXUM010000841.1 GCA_913060855.1 uncultured Lewinella sp.
GCCTCGGTCTCGTGGGCTCGGAGATGTGTATAAGAGACAGGTTAAGAAATGAATACCCCCGATGGTTATCGGGGTGAGTTTTGCTTCTTTGTGTCAAAGACAAAGAAGTCGCCGAAGGCAAATTAATAATAGAACCAAGTCATATCCATTTTCAGGGAAGAAGATATTGGCCATTAATTGGCCTATCGACCACCCCACTTAAGAAGTTTCCTGAGTTCTCGCTGTGAAAACTGCTGAAATCTACCCTGCCTATACCTACTCTAATCCAAACTGGACTTTCGTCGGCTGGCTCAACAAGTGAATGGACTTCAGCATAATACCATCCTGCTCATAGGTACTAGTGCCCACCCAAGACATTTCATCTCCCGATGCATTCGCCTGAATAATGTACTCGCTATCCTCCACATCATTCATCGCATCAATGTGCAATACCGTTCCTTCATTTCGGAAACCGATACCCCAAGAGCCAGAACTGAGCGTTTTGTCCCAATGTCCGCTATCAAAGCTTCCATCCGGGTAGAATTTGTACCATTTTCCTCTCCCTTCTTTACTAGCCTGTTGATCATTCGGAACGACATAAAATTCGAAAACCCAATAATCTCTAGCTAAGAGACCCGTTTCACGAGAATTCACCGGCGGGATGGGAGCCGCTGCACTACCAACGGCCGATGCACTACCTCCTGGGTTGCCACAAGCCGCTAAAAAGACAAGAACACAAATTGAAGCTAAGTTTTTTATCATTACTATCGGTTTTTCTGTTTGTCCACAAAAATCAAGCCGGATTATACGGTTTATTCATTCCGTTCACTGGCTTACTGATTCATTTTTTCTACGATGGTACTTCCCGAATTTAATGGTACCTTTTTATCAAATAGCTGCACCTGAAGATCTATCGCTGACAAATTGACCACCTCTACTTGACTTTGATCTACTTTCACCTCCACAACACTTCCTCTAAATTGAATCTTAAAGGAATAAGCGGCCCATTTCTTCGGAATGAAGGGTCGAAGGAACAACTGATCCTCTTTTATTCGAACACCTCCAAATCCTTTCACCACTGCCATCCAAGTGCCTGCCATACTCGTGATGTGACAGCCATCTTCTGTGTCATTATTATAATCATCTAAATCCAAACGTGCCGTACGGAGATACATTTCATAAGCCTTTTCTTCCATCCCCAAATAGGCGGCGAGAATTACATGTACACAAGGTGACAACGAAGATTCATGGACCGTCCGCGGTTCATAAAAATCAAAATTAGCGCGAATCGTACTTTCGTCAAAATCATCTTCAAAGAAATAGAGTCCCTGCAACACATCGGCCTGCTTAATAAATACCGATCGAAGGATACGATCCCATGACCAATGTTGGTTGATCGGTCGCTCGGCTGGATCCAAGTCTGTCACTTTTAGCAGATCTTTATCCAGGAAGCCTTCATGTTGCACAAAGACGCCTAATTCCTGGTCTTCTCCGAGGTAGATGTTTTCTACGATCTTCTTCCATTCTCCGGTTTCGGTATACTCATAGAACTTGATTCTTTCACAAAGTGCTTCGTAAGCGTCAGGTGTTTTCTTCTTTATCGCTGCGATATTTTCCAAGGTATACTGCAAGCACCAACGGGCAATATAGTTGGTATACCAGTTATTATTGACATTGTTTTCATATTCATTGGGGCCCGTCACCCCATGCATAACATATTGGTTCTTTTGTTTGGAAAAATGGACGCGTTGTGCCCAGAAGCGAGCGATAGCAATAAGCACTTCCAAGCCATAAGTTTCCATATACTCCTGATCCCCCGTGTAGCGGATGTAGTCATAAATCGCGTAAGCGATGGCTCCATTTCGGTGAATTTCCTCAAAAGTGATTTCCCACTCATTATGGCATTCCTCACCGGTCATGGTGACCATAGGATAAAGTGCAGCGCCATCTTTAAAGCCTAATTTTGCTGCATTCTCAATGGCCTTGTCCAGCTGTTTGTATCGGTAGATCAATAAATTGCGTGCTACCTCCGAGGGAGCGGTAGACAAGTAGAATGGCAAACAATAAGCCTCCGTATCCCAGTAGGTACTTCCTCCATATTTCTCTCCAGTAAAACCTTTAGGACCAATATTTAATCGCTCATCCGCTCCTGTATAAGTCTGATAAAGCTGAAAGATATTGAACCGAATGCCCTGTTGGGCCGCTACATCGCCTTCGATTCTAATATCCGCCTCTTCCCACTTATGCGCCCAAGCTTGCTCCTGCGCCGCCAGCAAGGCTTCAAAACCTTGCTCAAAAGCCCGATCGGTTGCCGTTTTGCAATCTGCGAGTAGTTGATCTGCCGGGCTATTTAGGGTTGAAATATTAGCTGCATACTTAAAGACGGTCAGCGTCTCCCCTTCTTCCATGTCAACATCTACCGTACAGCTGACTTTCTTTTCTTCCTTTACGGGATGCGTATCAAAGTACAAGTCTTCTTCGTTTTTCACCAACTTGAACTTCATCCCCGTACACACCTGAAAGGCCGTCTTTTTGGTTTCTGCGATGACAAATCCGTCTTGTCGCCCTACTTCCGTGTAGACTTCATCCCAAAACTTTTCGTCGTAGTTCGAATCTTCATTTTTCACATCGGCATCGATATATGGCGTGACCGCCAATACGGTGGAGAAGTCGAGCGGCGTAATACTGTATCGTATCGCTCCTATTTCATCATCAGCCAGGCTGCAAAATCGACTACTTTCCACTTTTACCTTTCGGCCACTCACCATTTTAGCGACAAAACTACGCTCCAATACCCCTCTTTTCATATCCAAGACTCGCTGAAATGATTCCAGCTCACACTTAGCCAAGTCTAATATCTCACCATCAAATGCCACCCGAATTCCAATCCAGTTGGCAGCGTTAAGTACTTTGGCGAAGTATTCGGGATAGCCTATTTTCCACCAACCTACTTTTGTTTTGTCCGGATAATAAACACCGGCAACATAGCTTCCCTGTAAACATTCTCCTGTAAAATCTTCTTCAAAATTGGCTCGCTGCCCCATCCGGCCGTTGCCGATACTAAAAACACTTTCGCTTATTTTATTGAATGTAGGATGGAAGTTATCTTCAATAATCTTCCACTCGTCATGCACTAAATAGTTTTTCATGTTGTTGCTATTTATCTTCTCTTACACAAAGATGCTATGCTGTTATTCCTAATCCCTGCAAGATGGCCGGAAAATTATGTTGTGCGAAACCAGGTATAATAAAATGCGCCGCTTTCAGCACGGAGGGATCTCCAATTCCAACCGTATGAAAACCTCCTCGCAAAGCGGCCTCCACTCCCGCCTCTGCATCCTCAAAGACAATGGCTGTAGAGGGAGAAACATCCAATTCTACTGCCGCCTTTAGAAATACCTCAGGATCAGGCTTACTTTTCTCCACCTTTGTACCATCTATGATCGTGGAAAAGAAATGAGATAAACCCAATTGCTGAATAATGACCGGGGCATTCTTACTGGCCGATCCAATTGCCAGTCTAATCCCTTTATTTTTTAAATCTTCCAGTAAAGGCAGTACCCCCGGCAGTATTTCACTTTCATCCATTTTCAGGATATAGGACCGGTATTCTTCATTTTTCTTCGTAGCTAGGGCTTCTTTTTCTGCTGTACTTTTTTCCACCTTCCCCCAGGATAGAATCAGATCGAGCGAATCCATTCGGCTGATCCCCTTCAATTTCTCATTGTCTTGTTCGGTAAAATCAAAACCAAGGTCATTGGCTAGTTTTCGCCAAGCTATATAATGATACTTTGCCGTATCAACAATAACGCCATCTAGGTCAAAAATGCAGGCTTTTATCATTTTATTGAGATTGCTAATGTTTGAGGGCGCAATTTATAGCTATCGAGGGATAATTTGTCATTGTGCCTGATCATTTTTAAGCACTAAGCCTAATTTCTGTCTCTTATACACATCTCCGAGCCCACGAGACC
>CAJXUM010000842.1 GCA_913060855.1 uncultured Lewinella sp.
GTATATAATTACTAAGGCTTAGTACCCAAAATAGCAAAACCTGAAATAGGACTGTGGAGAAGCCAAATTGTATACGCAAATGTCTCATTTTACCTTTTTCCAGTGTTTGCAAGGTATTATTGATCGATTGGTCAATGAGAAACCCAAATAGCTTGTAGTTCAGCAAGACAGCTAGTAAGATACCTCCGATCAAAAATAGCCATATCGTAGATTTTGTAGTATTCTTCAATTTATCTAAAGCGTAGATTAAAGGTTAACATAAAATATTGCGTCAAGGTATTCCATTGGCGTTGCATCAAAAAATTGGTTTCACTGATTCGCTTGAAGCCCGTATATTGGTTCAGCAGATCAAATGCACTGAGGGTCAGCGCACCTTTTTCTGCCTGCCAAAAAAAATAGCTCATATTTGCGCTTAGTAAAGGCACGCTGACTGCTTCATCGAAGCTCTGAGCATTGTAGTTTACAATATTTGCCTTGGCTTCGAAATTCCATTTATTGCTGGGGGTATAACGTAGATCCCCTGCGTAGCTAGTATTGTAATAAACGTTGTTTTGATCTTCGGCCAAAGAGAATCTGGAATTCGTCAGACTGATGGCAGCACTCAAGCGAATCGCAAAAAAATCATTTTTTCGATTTTGTACTGACAAATTAAAGCCATGCGTCAGATTTGTATTGATATTTTCCTTTTGGTTAATGAAAACGATGCTTCGGTTCCAGTTTTCATTGGCATTGATACTCAAATTGAACCCTAAGCTGCGCAGAGGCGTAGAAAATTCTATTCTGGCATTAAAGTTAAGATCATTGTCGACATTGATAGGACTAGTTACTCGGACAAGATCATCATTGATCATTTGAGACCACCTAATTTTATCTTCAGTGTACACTCCATTGAGGATGGCGGAAAAGGAAGTAAAGGAAAACTGGTCGAATAGCGTCCAGCGGGTATTCAGGGAATGTCGTTGTTCGGGGGCTAGTTCGGTATTGCCTCGTATGATATTGAGTGGATTGATCGTATTATCAATGGGTATCAGTTGTTCCGGTGTAGGCATTCTAACAGAAGAAGTATAACGGAAATTAATACGCCGACCACTTCTGTACTCATTTTGATAACTCAGATTAGGCGTGAAATAACGATACTTCTTTTTTTGAACGCTCAATTGGTTCTGTAGCTTTTCAAATTGATTGACGATAACCGCCAGTTTCAGGTTGAGTTGAGATTTTTTGCCGACTCGATTGACAATTATTGTAGGCGACACATATTGTTGCTGAGTACCAAAACTTGGAATATTGAGTGCTTCAAATTCATTCCTGTCATTCATTAAAGCCTCTCTCCGGTTTAACCCACTATTCTCCAAGCCAATTCTCGCACCAAAACTGGCAGACCAGGCGGGATTTAGTTTTTGTAAATAGGAAGGTTCTGCATAAAATAGAGACCTGTCTTTATCATTGGTTTGGTACTGTTGCAGCAAGCTGTCACTTAATGGATCAAAAAACCGAGTTTGATTGGTCCAATCAAACCGATTGGAGGTTTTATCATAGATACCACCTATCTCTGTTTTGATTTGGGCCTTTCCTTCATTGAATTTAGCAATGAAGGTAGCTTTAGTCCAGTAGAAAAACTCATCTGAAGTATTTCCTGTATGGTTATTAAGCGTGTTTACGGTTTCTTCTGCTAGTTTTGAATGCGTGAAGATTTGACTTAATTGGTCATTGCTACCGGTGTTCATCCGACCATCAATGATTAGACGCTGCTGCTTGCTAAAGTTATGTCGCAGTCCGAAAGTCAGCCGATGAGGGCGGTCAATATCCGATTGTTTGATTTCCTGATCTTGCTCATATGTCCCTGTAGTTAGAAAATTTTCGGAGTGTACAGCTTCTATTAAATCTTTTACCCTCCTATTGCCCAAATAACTCATAAAATAGCGATCCTGTTTAGTAGGATTGTAGGAGAGATTTAGACCGCCTGACAGTACCTCATTGATTCCTTTGTTATTCATCCCGAATTGGAGGTTGTCCTTATTAGTAAAACCTAATTCATTGATGTTATTATACATGCCCAATATAGCATGCTGCGTTTTTGGCGTGAACCGGAAAAGCTTGCCTTCCAATTTATAAGTTTCTTTACTACCCACTCCTGCTGTTACTTCGCCGAAATACCCCTTTTTATGATCTTCCTTAAGTTTGAGGTTAATCGTTTTCTCCCGGATACCATCATCTATACCCGAAAAGACGGCTTCCTCTGATTTTCGATCAATGACTTGAATTTTACTCAAAGCTTTAGCAGGCAAATTTTTGGTGGCGACCTTGGGATCATCATCAAAAAACTCTTTCCCATCCACCAGCACTTTGACCACCTCTTCGCCTTCGGCCTTAATATTTCCGCTATTGTCTACTTCAACGCCAGGGAGTTGTTTTAGTATTTCCTCGGCAGCTGCGCCAGGCCTAGTTTTGAAGGCCCGTACATCATACTCAAGCGTGTCATTGTTAAATCGTATTGGAATCAATTCTGCTTCGACGATGACTTCTGCCAAAACAGCTGCCTGGAGTTGTTTGTCTCCTATGTCCTCTCCTGAAGCCAGGGGGATGTCCAATGAGTCGTAAGTCGTTTGCATCCCCACATAAGAGAACTGGATCAGGTATATCCCTTTTTTTATGTTTTTAATTTGATATGTTCCTTTTGCATTGGTAACTCCAAAATATTTCAGTAGAGAGTCTCCTGGATTGAGCAATGCCACTGTTGCATAGTTAAGTACTTGATCATTTTCACCTATCACTCTCCCGCTTATGGTATGTTGGGCAAAAGCATTAAAGGAAATCAGCAATAATAATCCGAAGGGTAGAATAAGTCTGCGCATTATAATCGAGAAATAAGGGTCAGTTAATATAGGGCAAATGCATCAAAATACCACTACTTCGCCTCTTCACAAAATTGGAGTATAGTTTTGATGGGTTTGCCTTACAGTTGATAGAAGTTGGATTGTCTTCGGTTTATTTTTTTGTACGGGACTTTTTCGCTTTTCTATTCGCCTGGAATTCTTTGATTTTTTCGACCTTGATCTTTTCCATCTTCTGCCGCGATACTTTCTGCCCTTTTTGCGGTTGACTGATATCAATCTCATTGGGTTTATTCAAACTTATGGCTGTAGCCAACATAAAAACCGCTTCATTTTTTTCCAGTCCCAGTATTAAACCAGGTAGGCCGTTGTATTTTTCAGGCCCAGCGGCGATTGGAATCTCAGGAGTAAACCAGGCTGTTATGATCTCTTCTCCCACTTGCCTTTCTGCTCCCATACATACATAATTCAATACTTTTTTCTTCTTGTTGGTGAGTTTCCAATCTTTGCTTTCTACGGGTGATTCAATCAAAAAAAATCGAGTCATAAACTCAACTTGTTCAAGCTGTTCCTTTTTGGCAAAGTCATAGAATAGTTTTTTTAGTACTTCTTTGGGGGACTTAGCATAATTGGCTTTTGCCAAAGCGCCCTGCAATTCCCGAGACATGAGCTCTTTCTTATTTAAGTCTTCCTGGTATAGGGTTTTTTCTGCTGTAAAAGTAAGGGTGTAGATCGCTTTGCCTGTTTTCGGCAAGTCGGCAATATAGGTATCCCACTTCGGGTGGTCATAAACGCCTTCCAAGCCATAGTCGATGACTTGCTCATAGGTAACGACTCCGCCTTCATTCGATTGAGCGTTCAATGGTTTTAAACTGGCTAGTGTCACGAGAAGGATAAAAAGCGGAGTAAGCCTAATTGTATGCATAGGATCTAAATATTTGAGGCATGAAGAATGATCTTTGGATAAAGGTAGCTCGGAAATCGTAAAGGTGAATAAAGTTTTTCTTGTGAGATGGACAAAACAGAATGGGAAACGGACATTTTGGAAAGCGGGCTGCGTAGAAACTGTCTCTTATACACATCTCCGAGCCCACGAGACCGAGGCTGATCTCG
>CAJXUM010000843.1 GCA_913060855.1 uncultured Lewinella sp.
TCCTCTTCGTCGGCAGCGTCAGATGTGTATAAGAGACAGCCTGAAAACCTACACTTAGATCAATAGATTTGAATGAAGGAGCTATGATTTGTTTATGAAGTGTTTCTGAATTGTTAAGGTCACACCGAAAGTATGATTGATCGTTCTTTTAGCGTTTCTTACAGAGACTTTACTTATTAACCGACTTGAACTAAACTCTAAAACTATGTGGCGCTCTACCGCTTATTGCTCTTCCTTATTTACCATTCTTTGCTTAGCTATTTTATCTTCCTGTTCTAATTCTACCGCTGACAAACAAGTGGATGACTTACTGTCTACCGTGATCAAGGGCCCTATGGTGGTCACCGTAACGGGCACTGGAGAATTGAACGCTAAAAAATCGGTGAAGATTCGTGCCCCGCAAGGGATGCGTCCTGCTGGGATCTATGAGACGACTTTGTCTGATTTAGTGCCAGAGGGAACAGTGGTGAAGGAGGGGGATTATGTAGCATCGCTAGATCGCACTGAGTTGGCTGGCAAAATGAGTACGGTGCAGACCGAATTGGAAAAGGTGCAAACACAATGGGAACAAGCCAAAATTGATACGGCTATCGATCTACGTGCTCTTCGAGATGAAATCATTAATCTCGACTTTGCCAAAAAGCAAAAACTGCTAGAGGTAGAGCAAAGTAAATACGAGCCACAATCGGTGATCCAACGTGCTGAGCTTGATCTGGAACAAACCGAGCGGGACTATAAACAATTACTCACGAAATATGACCTGAAGCAGCAACAAGCTGTAGCAAAAATAGAAGAAATTAATGCTTTGCAGCGGCAAAGCCAGCAGCAACTCCAGAAGTACCTCGACCTCTCTAATGCCTTTAATATCTTTGCGCCCAAAACGGGAATGGTTATCTATGCTCGAACCTGGAATGGAAAGGTCGAACCTGGATCTAGGGTATCGGCCTGGGATCCGGTGGTGGCAGAGCTCCCAGACCTGAGTGATATGATATCGAAGACCTATGTCAATGAGGTCGATATTAGTAAGGTACAAGTGGGACAAGAGGTGGAAGTCAAAGTGGATGCCTTTCCGGATCGAAAATATACTGGCGCTGTACTGAAAGTGGCCAACATTGGAGAACAGTTGAGAGGCTATGATGCCAAAGTCTTTGAAGTAGTGGTGCAAGTCAACGAAGTAGATTCCATTATGCGACCCGCGATGACCACTAGCAATGAGATTGTGACCAACGTGCTCGACGATGTGCTGCAAATTCCCTTGGAGGCCTTATTCAGTGATAGTCTTTCCTTCGTATATAAAGAAGTAGGTGCTAAGATAGTAAAGCAAGAAGTTATCACGGGTATTGGTAATGATGATATGATTGTCATAGAGTTTGGATTAGAAGAAGGCGAATCCGTATATTTATCAGAACCTACCAACAAAGCTTCTTTCAGCTTTATTCCCATCGATCCTTCCATCAAAGATGAAATTCGCGAAAAACAAGAGCAGGAGAAACGTGCGCGGGAAGCCCAGGCCATGGAACGCCGCAAGAAAATGGAGAGCGTAGATATGCCTACTCCAACCTCTGAAGGTGGTGGCGGCGGCATCATCATATTCAATTAGACCGAATACCTGCTACCTAAGTAGTAACTCAATTCCAAGCCATACCATGAAGTAAGGGTAGGCTTGGAATTATAGTACTTCTGCTATAGTGGTCGTCGCAGATTCAACTGTCATTCCTGTAAGGATAGTAGTAAGCGAAAGGCCCAAGTAGCGCTTACATCACCAAATCGCTAACAACTAACACCCTATAATGCAACGATACCTATTCAATTTTTACCTGGCTATCGAAGGTATTAATGCCAACAAGCTTCGTACATTTCTCACTGCGCTCGGGATTATTTTTGGTGTGGCAGCCGTGATTGCTATGCTAGCGATCGGAAGCGGAGCTAAACAAGCCATTCTGGAGCAGATGAAGCTGATTGGCACCAACAATATTGTTCTGACAGCTAAAATGCCCGGCGATGACAACGAGGAAGAGGAAGAAGCCGCTGCAGATGCTGGTGCTAATAGTGCCCAAAATGATAAGAAGCCATTTTCTCCCGGGCTCACCTTAGAGGACCTAGCTTCACTGCAAAAGGTGATTCCTAACATTGAAAGTACTAGCCCTGAAATTGTATTACCTACCAATGTTATTCAATCCGCTCAACTCCAAAAGGCGAGATGTATTGGCGTAAATAACAACTTCTTTGACTTAAATCAATTGAACTTGGATGCAGGTGACTATTTTCACAAGAGTCACTTGGAAGGAGGCAAACCCGTCTGTATTATTGGTAAGAATATACAAATAAAGTTTTTCAAGGATGGCAATGCCATTGGGCAACAAATCAAATGTGGCAATACTTGGCTGCGTGTGATCGGTGTCCTACAAAAACGCCAAGCCAGTAAAGAGAGCCTGGAAAATCTCGGTATCAGAGATTATAATTCTGATGTTTATGTACCCGTAACCACCTCCTTATTACGGTTTAAGAATCGGGCTAAAATAACAGCCGCCAAACTAGCAAGAAGGAATCGACGGAATTCTTCGAACGAACAAGAGAATTACCATCAATTGGACAGAGCAGTTATCCGCGTTGGAGATTCCAAGCAAATGAAAGCTACCGCTGCTATCATGTCACGTATTTTGAAGCGACGACACAATAATATTGTTGATTTTGAAATTGAAGTGCCAGAGTTGCTGCTAGAACAGGAACAGAAAACGCAAGATACTTTCAACCTCGTATTGGCGGTTATTGCCGCCATTTCGCTATTGGTAGGAGGGATTGGAATCATGAATATTATGCTGGCTTCCGTCTTGGAACGAATTAAAGAGATCGGCGTGCGCCGTTCTTTGGGAGCGACTCGGGAAGACATTATACTACAATTTCTTTTTGAAGCTATCATTATTAGCCTGCTCGGAGGATTGATCGGCGTGGCCTTGGGTATCCTATCCGCCACGGGGATTGCTTCAGTAGCCGAAATTCCTACCGTTATCTCAGCTTGGTCTATCATACTTTCTTTTGGTGTCGCAGGCTCGATCGGCCTCATTTTTGGCCTCTTTCCTGCTCGGAAGGCCGCCATGCAAGACCCAATAAAGGCTTTGCGATCTGACTAAACACTAACAACATGATCGTAATAGCAAAATTGAATAACAAAACGAATAAATTTATGAACCTGCGCGCAGCCTACCTCGTGGTAGCTATTCTGTTGATGACTCATTCTATGGGTGTAGCTCAAGTAGATACGCTATTTCTCGACCTGAAAGGAACCATAAACCTGGCCCAAAGTGATGCACCGGATGTCTTGATCGCAAAAACGGCCTTTAAAAACGACTATTGGCGCTACCAATCCTTTTTGGCAGATTACCGACCTCAAATTGTATTGGATGCCACCTTGCCCAATATTAACCGCGCCATTGATCCGATTGACTTACCCGACGGAACGGTCAATTTCTTGGAGCGTGCTTTTATGAATAACTCAATAGAAGTCAGTCTTCAACAAGGAATCACCGCAACGGGAGGGCGAATCTTTGCGGGGACAGGAATTGAAAGAATTGATATATTTCCCAATGACTTTACAGAAAAACAGATATCTTATCTATCCAATCCTTTCTTTTTGGGTGTTTTTCAGCCACTTTTCGGCTTTAATAACTTGAAATGGGATAAGAAGATTAGGCCGATGGTCTTTGATGAAGCCACCAAAGCCTATTCGGAAGATATGGAAGCCGTAGCTTACCAAGCGGCCAATTTATTTTTTGATGTACTTTTTGCACAACTCAACCTTTCCGCTGCCAAACGGGATAAGATCAATGCGGATACGCTGTACGCCATTTCCAAAGGCCGTTTTGAAGTAGGGAGAATTGCCGAAACAGAACTACTGCAAATTGAGCTAAACGTGCTGTCTCTTATACACATCTGACGCTGCCGACGAA
>CAJXUM010000844.1 GCA_913060855.1 uncultured Lewinella sp.
GAGATCAGCCTCGGTCTCGTGGGCTCGGAGATGTGTATAAGAGACAGCTTTTCAGCTACATTCGATCCAACGCCGAACTGCAAGGGAGAGGTGCAATTCACCCATGCATTATGGGCTATCACCACGTCGGTTACCTGCAGGTACCGGTTTAATGGTGACTTGGGAATTCCGTTCATTACGGCCAACGGACTTCTGAAGATTTTCCCTTTGAGGTTGTAGAAGTAATTGTTGGTTAGCCAGTGACCGGTACCGATGAGCCTGACCCCCCCAATGTTTTCCGATGCCTCATCGCCAATGAAATAATTACCATCTACAATACAATAGTTACCATGCCTGGTCACCAGTGAGCCTTCACTCTTGTAAAAGACATTATTTCTAAACTCATTGAAGTTTGTCTTACTGGAAATAACCTCAACTTCGCCATTGCATCGTTCAAACAGGTTATTAGCCACCAATGTATGACTGGGTGCCATGGAGGTAAAGCTATTTCCTATCTGGATCGTCTCGGCACTTGGCCCTCCCTTTGGCGGCCTTGGGCCAAAGTGATTATTGATGATTTTATGATAGTTTTTGATGTGCTCGTTTCCTGCTAGGTCTACACGAAGGGTAGGCCCACGGTTTGATTTCCCGGTGATATAGCAACGATCCAATTGATTATGTCTGCCTTTGAATTGGATCCAAAGGTCAGTCTGATTTCTTTGTAATTTGTTAAAGTCTTCTATCACACAATTGGTGACTCGGCAGTGATAGGCGATGGTGTCTTTGCTAATGGCAAACTCAATGACGGCATTTGAAGGTGAATACCCTTCGGTAAAATGCAAGCCACTGACAACTAGATATTCTCCCCCCAATTTTAAATGAGATTTACCCTGAATAATTACTTCGCCTGGTGTTTCAGGACGAAGTGTGATGGGGGCTTCCTTGGTGCCTTTGCCAAAGAAATTAATTTGGATATCCTTCCAAATGCCGTTTGCCAAGACGATTTCAGCACCGGGAGTGGACTGGCTAATTGCTTTATTCAGCTCATCAATATCCTTTACATAAGTACTTTCCGGACTTGAGTTTGTACCACAAGACAATAGCATTAGAATGATACAGCTGAGAAGTAGACTATTTTTCATTTCTTTTATTTTTAGCGTGTGCGCAAGGCATCCATAATTAAGTGCACAATTTCATTGGGCTTAAGATGGATATCAATATTTATGGACACATCCGATGCTTGTAATGTATCAAATTGGGACTTCAAGAGCTCTGCAGGCATGAAATGATCAGACCTTTTATTGAGCCGCTCCATAATTTGTTCAAATGTTCCTTGAAGATGAACCCATATTGATTGATGTTCAATTCCTTTTGATAAAATATCGCGGTATTTTTGCTTTAAGGCAGAGCATCCGATAATGCAGCCATTAGTTGTTATCTGTTTTTTCGCCAATAGGTTCAGGGCATCCAACCAAGGTTGTCTATCCTCATCCGTTAAGGGCTGGCGATTCGACATCTTGAGAATATTCCGCTCAGGATGATAATCATCGCCATCAAAAAAAGGAAGGTCGAGTTTCTCAGATAGCAAATGGCCTATAGTGCTTTTACCCACACCTGATACCCCCATTATAAAAATCACGCTATTTGAATTCATACTATACAATATACTTCATAAGAGCTTGTTTACAGCCTGAATGAAAGTATACTTCAGGATTTAACCCGTACGTTTTGTACGATTTGCAAAGCCTCCGTCGTATTGACTTTTAGTTGATCAAAATCTTTATCCTTGATGAGCTGCTTCCCAATCAATTTAGACCCCATTCCTACGCAAACAGCTCCAGCATCAAACCAGGCGCCTAGGTTTTCTTCCGTTGGTGCGACGCCTCCTGTAGGCATGATACTCGTCCAAGGTTGAGGGCCTTTAATGGCTTTGATAAATCCTGGGCCATAGACACTACCGGGGAATAACTTGACAATATCGCAGCCCAATTCTTCTGCTTTGCCAATCTCGGTCAACGTTCCACAACCAGGCATATAGGGGACTTTACGACGGTTGCAAACCTTGGCAATATCCTCTCTGAGAGAAGCAGAAACGATGAAATTTGCCCCTAGCTGCATAAAAAGACTTGCCGTCCCTGCATCGTTGATAGATCCCACACCCATGATCATTTCGGGAAGTTCATTGGCACAATATTTATTCAATTCGCCAAATACTTCATGGGCAAAATCACCTCGATTAGTAAATTCGAGTAATCTTGCTCCACCTTCATAACAAGCCTTAATCACCTGCTTACCTACTGTTACGTCTGGATGATAAAATAAGGGCATCATCCCCTGTGTATTTACCGTCTGTAAAACATCCAGTTTTGAAAATTTTGCCATTCTTCCTGCCTTTTAATTCCAATTCAAAATAGTATGAAAATCGTATTCCTCAGGTTGTTCCAATAAGGAAGCAACTGCCTGATAGTCTGGCTTGCTTATATAGTCTAAATTACGAAAACAAAGTTTAGCTATTTCTGAATCCATATTGACCAATCTAGGTTTTACTTTACCGTTTTCATCTTCATGGTCTGATAAATAAATAGGCGAAATATTGCCTTCCGCATCCGCACTCACAATACAACCGCTGATCCCTTTTTGGTACAATTTATGAACACCAATTCCAAGTAAAGTGCATAGCGTTAAATCAAACCCAATAGGTCGGCAACAGCGCAACTCATACCCTACATCATTAGGGCGAGATTTTATATCAAGTCCAAGTTGTTTCAATTTTTCTTGTAGTAATACATTGAAAAAATTGGCTTTGCTAACATTGCCTAATTCAGGGTGACCATGAGCATCATAGGTGAATTTGATACCCGAATTCTTTAGTTCTGATTCAGAAAGTGCATGGAAAACGCCTTCACTAATGATAATAACACCATAATATATACCGAGCATCTGCCTTTTTACGATGGTAGACACTAACAACTTTATTATTTTATCAACGGTAGGAGGCGTATTATTAAACATTTCAGGAATGATGATCATCGGAAAATGACAAGCTGTTCCAATTCCAAAGGCTAAATGCCCTGCTGATCTTCCCATTGAAGACATCAACAACCAACTCTCTGTAGTTCTAGCATCTTCATACAAGGTGTTACCTATTTTAACACCTTCATCTTTGGCAGAATGGAACCCAAAAGTTGGATTTCTACCAGGGAGAGGAAGATCATTATCAATCGTTTTAGGAACATGGATATTGGCTATATTTAGGCCTTTATCTTTTAAAAACTTGGTCAAACGATTAGCCGTAGAAGCCGTATCATCCCCTCCTATGGTGACCAGTAGTTTAATATTGTATTTTTCGAAAAATGTCGTTTTAAAGTCTGATGTCTTGGGTTTAAATCGGCTCATGATTAGGGTAGAACCACCCCGACTAAAAATACGGTCAGCATGATGAAAATCAAACGCTTTAATAGGTGCTTCTTCGGCAAACAACCCTTGATAACCATAATGTACACCGAGAACCTTATAATTTTCTTTTAAAAAGACCTTAGCTACTGTACTAATGACCGTATTGATACCGGGTGCAGGACCACCTGCACAAATGATTGCTATTGCCTGCTGCATAAGTATGTATTAAGAGAAGGAGGTGAAATGATGTTATCACCTCCACCAAATAAAATCAAATTATTCTTTCACCTTACTAGCGGGTTAAGATGTTCTCATTATCGAGCCACTCTTCCAGAAGCATCACCACTCATTAATTTCTCTACTTCTTCCACTGTTGCTAAATTCGCATCTCCATATATCGTATGCTTTAAACAAGAGGCAGCCACTGCAAAATTTAAGGCATTTTGGTCATCATCAGGATATTGTAATAAACCATAAATCAATCCGCCCATAAAACTATCTCCGCCTCCCACTCTATCTACAATCTGTCTCTTATACACATCTCCGAGCCCACGAGACCGAGGCTGATCT
>CAJXUM010000845.1 GCA_913060855.1 uncultured Lewinella sp.
CTATCCTCTTCGTCGGCAGCGTCAGATGTGTATAAGAGACAGAGTATGCAGGGGGAAGGAGTCAGTATTCAAACGCGGGAAGATTATACGCCGCCTGCTATCTTCCTCAGTTATGGCATACCGAAGACACTATCTGCCCTCGACTTGGCCGATTACTTCCAGCCCGAACATTTATTGATCCAAGGGCTGAATCACGCTAACTTTCTTCAAAGCGGAGGAAGGCTGCCAGAAGGGGTCTATAATATTTGTGTGGAGGTACTCGATCAGCTTAGGACACAGGGCGCCCCGATCTCCAATCAGGCATGTGCCATTGTTACCCTAGCAGAACTTCCCCCACCGATTATCACTCATCCGACTGTCGATATCCCCGCAGCCCATCCGACCAGCATTTTATTCCAGTGGGTGCCACAACATATCGGAGCATTTCCCGTGGATTACAAACTACAGCTATTTGAAAAAAGAGAGGAATTATCTATCGCACAAACCTTGAATTTTAGTGCGCCTATTTTTGAAATCAATACGGCAGGAGCTACGACATTTCTCTATGATGCAGATGAACCCGTGCTGACTGAAGGCAACACCTATTTACTACAAGTTCAAATTCAAGCTATAAGCGGACAGCAGCATTTTCAGCATGCAGGAAAGAGTCAGGTACAGTCCTTTGTGTATCGTCAAACCATTAGTAGCTCTTGCAACTTACAAACGCCCTCGGTATACACCCATAGCGTTTTTAGAGATGGTTTTGAATGCCATTGGGCCAGTACCCAGGAGGATGTCCAATATGAAATCGAATGCTCAACAGATAGTCTTTTTATACAAAATAGGCCGAATGATCAAACTCTCAGCGTGACGACAGACACATCCTTTCGGTTCTCCGACCTATCAGTCAATGAATCCTATTTCTATAGGGTGAGGGCTGTGGTCGGAGAATGCTTTTCGCCTTATTCTCCCCCAATCGCAGTATTCACGACGGAGGGATGTCGCTCGCAGGCACCAGATCTATTAGCCTATAGCTGTGGGACTGAAATGGAATGGGAATCACAAGCTGCGGTTCCTTTGATTCAACAACTCTCTAAAGGTGATAGTATATGGGCCAATGATTTCTCTATTGTATTAACAGAAGTGCGAGGGCAAGGGTCCTTTACCGGAAAAGGCTATATCGAAATCCCCTATTTCAAAGCGACTCGAGTGAATGTAAATTTTCAACGAATTACGGTCGATCAATACTGCCAACTCAAAGGAGGAATGATCGACGCTAGCGGCATTGGACTTGCGTTGTTGGATGAAAATCAGCTGGCCTTCCTCTCCGATTTATTGGCGGGTCTTGAAACGGCAGCAGACATACTAGCCGCCAGTGAAGCCGTATTGACAGGTATTGATGAAATCATTGCTACGGCAGAACCTTACTTAGCAGATAGCATCTTAAATAATCTTTTAGCTGCACAAGCTCAATTTGAACAGGCGCAGAGCGATTATGCGGCAGCCCTGGCAGCCGGCGATGATGCTGCTATCGCCACAGCTTCGGCTGCACTAGCAGCAGCGAAAGCGGCGATGGCCGGGGCATTAGAAGACTATAAAGAGGCCTTGGCTCAATTTTTCGATCAACTATTACAGGTCTTGAAAGCACTGCTTCATGACCTATTTCAAGATTGTGTGATGGACCAATTATCCATCGCTTATGCCAATGCCTCACAAACCCTAGATGAGTTTGTCCTAGCGGAGAATGCCATGGCGCTTAATACACTACCAGTAGAATCTACCTTCTCTTCAATGCCCTTCCAAGAATATGAAATAGTCATTAAAGAGGAAGGCCAAACACCTGAAAATAAGCCCTTTGATGTGCTAAGCAATACTTACTATGAACAAGAAATGTCTTACCTGCTGTGTCTCACCTTCCAAAGATTGGAAGAGGAAATCGATACTCCGGCTGAGCTACAGGATTTACAGGCGCTTTTTGATGAAGTAAGTGCCAGCTCTTTTGTACTACTGGGTGAAGCTATCAAAGCGGGCGCAACGACAGCAACAATAGTCACACTCGTCAAGCAACAAATGAACAAGGATCTCAGCCAGCTGATTCGACAAGCTAATTATCCCGGGCAATTCTCACCATCAAACTAAGACTCATGCGGCAAAAAAACAATATACTTATCCTACTACTCTTCTTTTCCATGCACCTCAGGGCCAAGGACGTCCCCCTGTCCTTTGGCGATCATTTGGAAGCGCAATTCAACAAACTAGTAGCTTGGAATAACTTCTGTGATCAGCACAAGAGAGCTTCAGATAAGATCTATTTTTTCGTCTATGAACCGGGAAAAAACATTTCACTTGGCCCCAATGATGAGACCATTGATTGGTTCAACTATTACTTATTGCCCGACTCAGGAGAAGGGCTGTTTGATGCTGAAAGTAGTCAATACTTAAATGAACAACTCCAAGCCTTTAATGCCGCCGGAGAAGAAAGCTCGACGGGCCAAGACATTGCTGTCTATGCTTTTTTTATCAATGATTTTAAAGGTTATCTCAAGGCTGATCCAGATGAACTCGTAAACAACAAAGAAGGCTCTATTCTAAACTACCTGAAGAAGAATCAATCGCAACTTGGCCCCGAAGCTTATCAAAGCTACCGATCCTATCAGGAGGCCTTGCGCGAAAAGGTAAAAGGGTTTCAATCAGGCAATACCGAGAATCAATTGCTGATCTATGGCTCAGGTTTTAAGGCTTATGAATGGAAACAACAATATCAACGAATTTATACCTTAAATGCCAGCTCAAACGGCTTGCTACTGGAACAAACCATTAGCTGCCGGACGGCCTATCAATCGGAGCAAAGCAAACAACGAAACTATCCCTTTCGCTTCCCCACTCAATCTACAGCTTCTCGCCAATTCACGAATGCCGTATTATCTCAGTTAGAGTTTTTGTCTACGCCCAGTTTACAAGAATCCTGTGAGGAATGTGGGCCGCAATTAAGTGGCTATCTGCAGCAATTGTGGGATGAAACCGCTAAGCAATTCTTGCTAGACCGTTGTGATCAACTCAAAGACTTTCCAGATCGAATGGCCTATGCCTTCTCCATTGCCCAGTTCATACAAAGCCTTGGGATAGTCTATGATGACTATGCAGAGACGGCCTTACCCCCGGATGAATACAATTGGTCGGGACAATGGGAGGAATACCTGCTTTTCGAGGCAGCACTCCAAGAAGCGGCCACTCGCGTAGCTACCGCTCATGAAGCTTTAAAAATAGCCATCGAGGGCGAAGATTGGTATCATGTTTTTCTAACTCTTTACCATTTCGATGGCCCTCACTTTTTTAAAACATTGTCCGTCAAAGATCGGATAGAAGCACTACAAGTACTGGCCAAAGGCCCGCTGCTAGGGCGCTGGCTAATTGGGAATCATGAGGAGCAGGTCCTCCACCTATTGGATTACGTACCGGATGAACCCCTTTATATCGAACAGTTCCTTTCAGCATTTAAGGCCTCGCCTGGCCTCTTGGAGCAACTCTTTGAAAAAATACAAAACCATTGGGTAGGCGAAGCGGCCCGATTACGATTCATTCAATCGCTGTCCAAGCTAGTACAAGGGCGGCCAGCCATGAATCAGCTGCAGACGGACCATACGCTAATTTGGGATTTACCTGATCAACCAGTTAAAGATGCCTTTACCTATGATTATCAATTCACTAGCGAAGCTTGGTTAGAGTTTAATCTCAAGCAATGCATAGCGGTAGATCACCCTTAT
This sequence comes from uncultured Lewinella sp., assembly GCA_913060855.1. GTDB lineage: Bacteria > Bacteroidota > Bacteroidia > Chitinophagales > Saprospiraceae > DT-111. The sequence goes on from CAJXUM010000845.1 coordinate 3,744, forward strand.
ACCTTCAATAATTTTACAGCTGACAGGTCTTTCTTTTGTACAGAAAAAGAAAAGATTGATTGGGCACCAATGGACCCTTTCTCCTTGATCGATATTGTCGTCATTGATAAGATCACCGTGATCGATATCTGCGGAACAGGGGGCTGTCACTGTCTCTTATACACATCTCCGAGCCCACGAGACCGAGGCTGATCTCGT
>CAJXUM010000846.1 GCA_913060855.1 uncultured Lewinella sp.
TAAGAGACAGAAGTTGTACAGGGGATCCAGCACGTCGGGCGGGTAATGAATTCGTTTTTCAGATGACGGCCATCCAGAATGTGATGACCATGAATATGTATGAAGTAACGAAAATAGTTACCGCTTGCCCGCATTGCTTCAATACTTTGAAAAATGAATACCCTGCGCTAGGTGGGCATTACGAAGTGGTACATCACTCACAATTATTGCAGGAATTGATCGATGATGGACGACTCAAAATTGAAGAAGGAGGTGTTTTCAAGGGCAAAAAAATCACCTATCACGACTCCTGTTACATGGGACGGGTCAATGGCGTATATGAGGCCCCTCGTAAGGTCTTAGAATCTTTGGACAATCAGCTGGTAGAAATGAAACGCTGCCGTACAACAGGTCTATGCTGTGGTGCTGGTGGAGCCCAAATGTTCAAGGAAGATGAACCCGGAGACAAACGGATCAATATGGAGCGAGCGGAGGAAGCATTGGCAACCGAGGCTGATATCATCGCCGTAAATTGCCCCTTCTGTATGACGATGATGGGAGATGGTGTGAAAGCAAAGGAAAAACAAGACGATGTAATGGTGTATGACCTCGCAGAATTGATAGTCAATAATAACAAATGGTAAACGGAAGACTCTTCCGCTGCGAACTATAAACGCACCCTAATTAAACAAAGCCCTATTACTAGGCGTTTTTTTGTAAAGTCAAAGTATGGAAACATTAGACCACCTTTCAGATAGTACGCGGGTTTGGGTTTATCAAAGCAACCAACCCTTCAAGGCAGAAGATGAAGATAAAGTACGAGAATACATTCAGCAGTTTGCCACGCAATGGGTTAGTCATAATCGGCAACTCAAAGCCTTTGGAGATTTGGTGCATCGTCAATTTGTTGTATTAATGGTGGATGAAAGCCAGGCAGGCGCAAGTGGCTGTTCTATTGATAGTTCAGTGCGTTTTATCAAGGCTTTACAGGCAGAATACCAACTTGATTTGTTTGATCGCATGACTTTTACCTATTTAGAAGGTGATTCGGTTAAAACGGCTAGTAGAGATACGTTCGCCAACTTATACCAGGAGGGAACCATTAATGATGACACCTTGGTTTTCGATACTTTAGTGGATAACAAAGCCAAGTTTGAAACGGCTTGGATCAAGCCTTTAGGCCAAAGTTGGCATAAACGCATGGTTTGAAATAGGTCATCTATCCGCACAAGTAAACGATTAATAGATTTTTTTTCTACAAAGGTGACAATCCTTGTAGCTTACTACTTTCTTGTTCTTTACTAATCAAAATGCAAGCAAGATGATCGGCAGAGTTAAAAAATGGTTGGGCATAGAAGGGGTGAAGCTTGAAATTGTGGTCGCTCCTGAACAACGCCAGAAATTACAAATGGTCGAAGGGCGCATTCGCTTTCAATCCTTGAACGAACAAACGGTTACCGGCATAAGGATTGCATTGGTAGAAAAATATACTAGAGGACGCGGCAAGGATAAATTGATTGATGAATATGAATTAGGCGAAATCTCTATAGATCAGATTTTTCAAGTGCCACCTGAGGAAGTCGTCGAAGTACCCTTTAGTCTGCCCTATAAGCTCGTTAAGTCTGATGTAGATCAATTTGGAGACCGCAATTTTCTTTACAACGGACTGGCTAAGGCGGCCAAAGCGATTCAGGCGGTTAGGTCTGATTACCGGATTGAAGCTGAGGCAAAGGTCAAAGGCGTGGCCTTAAATCCTTTTGATAAGAAATTTATCAAGCTGAAATAGCCTTTAAATTTGCACCAATAGATACTTTTATTTTCCGAAGTCTGTTATTAACTAAAATGATAACTTTACGCCATGACTCGGAAGGAACTAGGCCTTAGATTGGGATTGTTTTTGCTACTCGTTTTTGCTAGTGTTGTAGCTACCGAAACCCATCGCTCCATCTTTCTCAAGCCTTTTGGCGTACATACCTGGCGACAGTCAGATAGCGCCGCACAATTCCGCAATTTCCACCAGAATAATGCTTCCTTATGGAAACCCCAGTTGATGAATCAAACGGGGCGTGATGGCGTGGCCGTAGCCGAATTTCCAATTACCTATTATGTGGCTGCGCAAATGGCCAAAGTATTTGGCTTTTCAGAAGCCTGGTGTAGGGGCTTTCATTTACTTTTATTCATCACTGCGGCCTTCTGTTTCTACCTTATCTCACTACGATTCATTGAAAACCCCTTCCTTGCGCTGGTACCCAGTGCCTTATTGTTAAATACACCCCTGGCTTATTTTTATGCTAATAATTTCATTCCCAATGTCCCAGCTATCTCAATGGTGATCATCGGCTGGTATTTCTATTTCCGGTATTTGCTAGATGAGAAAGCTAGTGCGCTTTGGTGGATGTTTGGTTTCATGGCAGTGGGCGCACTGATAAAAGCCTCCGAAGCCATCCATTTATTGGCGGCCTTTATGGCGTTGCTACATGCTCTATATTGGCGAAAGATGATACTGCCAAAGGGCGGAAATTGGAAGATATGGGCGGGTACTGCGCTAAGTTTCTTGTCGATATTTGCCTGGGTAAGTTACGCTAAGATGGCCAATACAGAATATGGTAACCACATGAGTTTGCTTGATACCTTGCCGATCTGGAATATGTCTGAGATTGATCGAAATTATACTTGGGGTGTCATGAAGAAATTTTGGTCGCCACTTTTTGGTAGTGATGTCCAATGGGTGGCTTTGGGAATGGCTGCTATGGGACTTTTAGTGCCCTTCAATTGGAAGTCTAGCCTTTTTATCCCTACGCTCTTATTGGGTATGGGGAGCTTTGCTTATGGTATGTTGTGGTATCAAGCTTTTATGGTACATGATTACTATTTGCTACCTTTTGTGGTTGTTCCTGCCTTTGTTTTTCTGTTGGGCTTATCTGCTTTGGAAAAGATAAAATGGCCATCACCAATCCTGAGATGGGGCCTCTACAGTTTGTTGTTCTGTTTAGCTGGCTATGCCGTTTATTACAATGGAACGGTACAACAAACTAGAACAAGTATAGATGCCAGTGAAATCAATCCAGAATTTTACACCTTAGAGGAGAGCCTGAGAGCCATAGGGATTGATCGCACAGACAAAATTATTTCTATACCTGATCCCAGTCCGAATATCTCCTTGTACATGTGCAACAACCCAGGTTGGACCGATGGACTCAACGGGGGATTAAATAATGTGAGACCTTATATCGCTATGGGGGCCAAATACTTGGTAGCTGGGGATACAACAATCCGTACTCGCCCAGGCGTATTACCCTATTTGACCGATTCGATTGGCCATCATGGCAAATTTGTGATTTATCGCCTTCATGCCCTGCCTGGAGACTAGCTATTAGCCAAAATTGCCGTTCTAAAAGGCCTAAAGCATAGGCAAATAATTCCCTCTCTTATGCTTCGCTAACAAAACTTTTCGGGAAAGAATTTGAATTTTTTTCCCGAAGGCCAATATATTTTGCTTTGAAAGCTATATTTGCGTGATGAATGAAAAAATTGCTATATTGGATTTTGGCTCGCAATACACGCAGTTGATAGCAAGGCGAGTACGTGAATTAAATATTTATAGTGAAATTGTACCTTTCAATAAGCTGCCATCACTAGATGATAGTGTGAAAGCCATTATTTTATCGGGTAGCCCATTTTCCGTGAAGGATGAAAATGCTTTGCATCCAGAATTGGAAAAAATAGTGGGAAAGAAACCGATTTTGGCAGTTTGTTATGGTGCTCAATATGTCGCTAATCATTTTGGAGGAAAAGTAGAACGTTCTCAGAAGAGAGAATACGGCAAGGCCAATTTGAGTCAGATGCAACAAACAGATCCCTTGTTTCGGGATGTGCAGTTAGACTCTCAAGTGTGGCTGTCTCTTATACACATCTCCGAGCCCACGAGACCGAGGCTGATCTCG
>CAJXUM010000847.1 GCA_913060855.1 uncultured Lewinella sp.
ATCAGCCTCGGTCTCGTGGGCTCGGAGATGTGTATAAGAGACAGGAATTATATACGCCGGTAAGGATAAAGATTTTGCGACTGCAGCAAGAACAGCCGCAAAAGCACTGCAAGAACAAATGGCTGCACTGCTATAAGCGCTAATCTTAAGCCCTTAGCACTTCTCTTTGTCCGATCGTATCCGCGCCAAACACATTCAATTTATATCCTTTTTCTTCTAATAAACGTTTAGCACCAGCTAGATCTTCTTCGCCAAGGTGGCTATGCTCAAAAATCACGATTTCTGGTAAGAAATCTCCAAAAGGAAAGAGTTTGAGTATTTCAAAATCATAGCCTTCCGTATCTATATGGATCAAATCAATGTTTTGTACTTCATGATTTTTGATCAATTGTTCAAAAGAAATACAATCGATTAAATCGTAGGAAATGACATCCGCTGGATCTGCTGGCATCTCAATGCCGTATTTGTTGCATTGCCGCTCGATATGCCCCGAATCAATCATGGCCAACAATTGGTCCCTATTAAAGGAACTCAATCCTGTAGCCCATCGAGCCTCACTAAAGGCAATCTTAAATAATTTTCTTTGTTGTACATGCTGATCTACCGCCATGTTGGTGGGAAAAACATCATTGTTTTTATAAATGTATTCCAATGTATTGAAGGCACTTTTTTGCGGCTCCATCAAAATACCATTCCAGTCATCTCGCTTAATAAATTTGCATAAGGGGTCATGTTGGAAGCCATCGTTGCTGCCTACTTGAATGAAAAATACCTGCTCTTTGCGCTGGGAAAACTCATCTAGAATATGGGCTACACTATCAGGCTTGGGGCGCCAAAGGTATTTGTAGTACAATCGAATAACCGAGTTGCAATGGCACAGCATAAAGATTCTTAAGCTAACCATGGCCTGTTTTAGCTGGTTTTTGATGAACATCCTCCTTGGTTTGGTTTGTTGTTAGTGGCCGCAAAGCTAATACGAAAAAAATAAAAACAAACCTTTCCTGGTCGATGTTACTGCTTTCTGCCCCGGATGCTTCTGCTCCCGCCCCCGATGTTGGTGGGAAACACCAACATCTTAACCTAGCCCAAAGCTTGGTTTGATCAACTAGGAGATGATGAGAGGTTAACAAAATAATGTAGTACTGTAGATTTATCCGTTAGTTAAGTTCATGTTCGGTTTTGTTCTCAGCATTTAAATGAATTATGGCTGTATAAATAATTGGTTGTTGGTGTTTTATGGGTTTACCTTATTGCGGTTTAATGTGGGGTAGGCTTTGTTTTAATGGGTGAAAAAAATTAACTTAAAGTCAATTGAATTAGGTACATTTATAGAACATCTAACTCAATCCGTTAAACTATGACCTCAGCAGATAATTTTTTCCAGATTCTCGAACATTTGGTGGAGTTTAGAATAAAACATTTACCAGAAAAACTTGGGGATACATTACCGGATATACCACTCGAAGGGAAGCTGGAGCAAGAAACGTTAGATAAACTAAAGGAATTTGGAATAGAGGACGTCGGAGGTACATTGGAATTGCTTTTTAATTTATTGGGAATGATGTCTGCCTTCATCGGTGAAGATATATCAGATAGTCACTTCATAGGACAACGTTTTGCTCAGGATAAGCTTAAAGTACAAATCCAAAAATTTAAGTTTCAAGACTTTATTTTCTTGCAAGCAGTCGGACACCACAACCTCAGCGATATAGTCAAAAGATTTAGGGTTCGGCGAAAAAAGGATGGTCTGGACACAGGTGTAAAGTTAGTGTTTGCTGATATTGATAATCGTCGTGTCCTGTTTAGAGAAGGGATGGGATGTACAGTTACCTTCCGAAAAAGAGATCGAAAAAAACTTCGAGCTCAGCCAGATATGTCCGCCTATGCACCGAGCTATAAGACCTGTAAAAATGGAGACTTAAAACTGGGGAGTGTTGTAGACCATAGCGTGGTAGATGAAGATCAATTGGATGCCGCCATCAGAGGGGTTTTTGAAAAAGATGGCGATACCGAACGTGGCACTAAGGCAGTATTGATCGTGCATAAAGGAAAACTCATTCGGGAGGTCTATAATAATAGCGAAACCCCCGCAAAATACAATTTACCAGAAGTTAGAGATGATGTTCACGCTAATACACCGCTTATTGGATGGTCAATGACCAAAAGCGTGAATCAGTCTATGATGGGAGCTATGATTCAGCAAGGTATGTTTGGCGACTATGAAAAATTCTATCGTCTCCAGAAAAAGAGAAGAATCTCTGACGGGGCTATTATGGAGGAATTCATGAAGAGTCTTTCTCCCAGAGAATATCTACCATTTTTGTCCAACCCACGAAAGTCAGGCTTTCGCGATCTGAATATGAATGACCTACTTCATATGGCGAGCGGTTTAGTCTGGGCAGAGGATGAGCTGCCATTTGATGTATTTCAGATGGTCTATAGAGAAAGAGACATGGCTCGCTACGCAGCAACAAAAGGAATAGCAACGCCCCCAAGTAGCAAGTGGTCGTATTCTTCGGGCACAGCAAATATCTTGGCTGGAGTGAATCAGGCTTGTTTTACCAAACAAAACAAAACTTTAAAAGATTACTGGACCTTCCCTCACGAAAGCATTTTTAAGCCGATCGGGATGTGCAATGCTACCTTCCAGGCAGATATCGAAGGAACGCTGGTTGGCTCTTCCTATTGTCTTTCTACCGCCAGAGATTGGGCTCGCTTCGGTTTGCTGTATATGAATGATGGTGTTGTACTGGAAACGGATCAAAGGATCTTGCCTAAAGGCTGGACGGATTACACGGCAATGAAAGCTTTAAGTGATAGCGGCAAAGATATTTCCGGTGGAATCTATGGCGCGCAATTTTGGCTAAATCAGGCTGCCAAGAAAGATTTGGATGATCACAACAGAGATACAGGTTATGAAGGAGTGCCAAACGATATGTATTACCCAAGAGGTTTATTTGGGCAACGTGTATTTATAATACCGTGCATGGACTTAGTAGTGGTGAGGATGGGATCCAGAGACAAGATCGGTTTGAAGTTGTTTATAAATCAAGTAGTAAAAGCTTTTAAAAATAAGTCTAATTGTCAATTAGATTAAGACGATGGTGCATCCGGGGTTTTGGCTGAGAAAGCGCTGGATGATCTGGTAGTTAGCTTCCGGATTCCGCCAATGTCGGTGCTCTCCACCATAGCTATCAGGCTAAGCCGAAAAATCCCTTTAGGGATCAAATTTTGGTAGAAAAAGATGCGTAAAAGCCCATAGCATGCCGTTAGGTATGCAATATATGCTATGGCGCTCTCCACCAATATCTCCCCCTCAAAACTCAATCAATTGTTTTTCAGGATTTTGACTTTGAAATCGTTGGATTATTTTTGTTGTTTCTGGATTGCCTGGAAAAGGCTTGATCACATCTCGTAGCGTTTCAACTCCCTGCTGGACTTCCTCTAGAGAAGCATAACCATGTCCTCGATAACTCCCATCCTCCACCATGATGATCGCCATTTCTTCCGTAGTCCGTCCTTCATCTAGTAGAAAAAAGTTTCGCTCAAAAACAGTGGATAAACGCTCCTTGGCTTCTTCTGCTCTTTCATTATAAGTGTTAGTATCTTCAATGGCTAGACAAGCTCCATGGCATTGCTTGATATGATAATTGAAGCAAGCGCTTTTACTACTTTGCAGATTGCAATAGCGGGCACAAAGTTCAAATTCGGCCAACATCCGACTCAAATGACCTTTGGCTCGGCTCATCTTCGGGTATTCGGCAACAATGGTTAATCGCTTTCGATCTTTGGCCAGCACCTTACTGGCGTCAAAGCAGAGATACCCTGCTGCATTGTAATAATAATGAATCACAAAAGGGAAGTTGCGCATCCGTTGAGCCCTGTCTCTTATACACATCTCCGAGCCCACGAGACCGAGGCTG
>CAJXUM010000848.1 GCA_913060855.1 uncultured Lewinella sp.
CACTATCCTCTTCGTCGGCAGCGTCAGATGTGTATAAGAGACAGGGGAGTGATCGAGAATTTCATGCCCCCCACCCTGACATATAAACCGGACTTTGTGACCATCGTCATCGGGACCAACGATGTCGGCCACCAGAAAGTGGCAAAGAATGGAACCGTCACCGAGGGCAGCAACGGAGTGTTTCTTCCCAGATACAAAAAGAACTATCGTGAGTTTACCGATAAATTAACCCAAGCCGGCATTCAGGTTTTGATCGTTACTCCTCCGCCCCATGGAGAACCGCTGGAGGCAGAACGTGATATCCGGCTTCGCCCATACGTCGCCTTTCTTCATGAATTTTCCAAGGAGAAGGGCTATCCCCTCGTTGATCTTCATCAGATGATGCGTGAAGAAATTGTCCGGCGCTCAAAAGCAACCGGAGAGAAACCCAGGTATATTGTTACCTGTGATGGCTGCCATATGAATCCCACTGGCGATATGCTTATGGCCAAAGCGGTCCTAAAGATATACGGATTGACCGATCAACAGATTAAAAAAGCTGAAACCCATTGGTTGAATGAATTGAATCCTGACGTTCCCATTGACTGTTTAAATATTCCGCTGCCAATTGCCAAAAAATTTGAAAGCCTGCCGAAAGCCAAACAGGAGGAGATCAAAAAGAAATTTTCAAAGTTTATGACAGATAAAATTGCCGCTACCGCAGCGAAAAGCAAGGAGGTGGCAAAATGAAAATAAATTCAATCATAATATTATTGGTCATAGTATGTGCAACGGGATTTACTCTTCCCGCCTATGCCGCTGAATTGAAGAAGGGCGATACGGTAATTTACTATACCGACTCCAATGTGTCAGAACGCAGTCCGGTCACATTAGATCGCTTTGTGAACATCTATATGAGGTTAGCCGGGATAAGAGACATTAATGTTAAAAAGTTCACCATCAAAGGTGCAGGGAAGGATCCGATCGCAGCCTTTAAAATGAATGTCATCGATAAAAAACCTACTTTGCTATTCTTATATTACGGTTACGAGGATATCCAAAAAAAAGTGCCGCTGGATAAATTGAAACCTAATCTTATCGCCATGCTTGATGCTGCTAAAGCAACCGGGACCCAGGTTAAATTGCTGACTCATATTACTCATAGCAATAAAAGATATGAAGCTCAGAACGGAGCCCTGTTAAAATGGAACGATGAGATCAGACAGATCGCCAAGGAAAAGGGCTGTGATGTCGTGGACATTTACCAGACAACCCTTAATCAGCTTAATAAGCTCTTTCCTGAAAGCAAAGGTGACTTCAGGCCCGTATTTGACTGGCGTGAATATAGCCTGAGCGTCCTTGGCGGCCTGATCAAAGATGAAGCAATGATCAAAGCCATGGGATTTACAAACGAGGATGAAGCAAAGCTGTTAAAGGCGATCAGTGAGCCCGCCCCCAAAGGTTATACTATCCGCTATGGCGATTCATACCAGGCAACCTTAGCACTGCAAACATACGTTCAATTACGCAAATTGGATATCAAGAAAAGGGAAACCCTTCTTAACGAAGGCAAGGAAGAATTGGCTAAAATGATTAACGAAGCAGGTAAATAATTACTAATTGGAGAGAGGATTAGAACGCATAACCAAATTACGCTTACTGAATCCCTCCAACCCTGGGGAAAGAAAAGACGGAAGGGTGAAGCAAATTCCCCGCAGTAATTGCAGCTCCAGATACTTGAGTTAGTCTAAGTAGTCACATCAATTCAAAGGAATCACTATGTTTAAACATCTCACTTATATTCTCTGTTTTTTAACGGTGCCGCTGACAACTCAGGCCGCTGACTACAAGACCGTGAAAGCCGGTAAAGACGGCATTCTTTCAACCAATGGGATTATTACGCCGATTGATCTTGATATGAAGCATTTTTACATCCGCAATGCCGACGGAAATATTGAGGTGGTATTAAGCGATGATGTTGTGGTTGGTTTTCAAGAACGCATCAGAGAGGATAAATTCATCGCACGTAAATTCGAGTATAAGGTCGGCAAAGAGGATTTTTCCTATGACCTTCCTAAGGACCTCTACGTTCGACTACGCTTTTCTGACTGGAAACGCGCTAAGTTTGCCCTCGATAATCCTGATCGTGCCTTATGGGATGGGAAAATTTACGTTACCAAACTAGACGACCACCTTCCCACTGAAAATGAACTTTGGTTGAGTGGAAAATTAACGGACATCGATGGTCGCTCTAAAAATGTTCAAGTTGGCGATAGAATCTTTAAGGTTGGAACTACAGGCCATAATGGCCAGGAACTTTTTATGGGCTTGGCTAAAGTCTCAGATATCAAACCTTATACCCAACGGGTTTTTGTCTTTGGTGAGATGAAAGGCAATATTTTTCACGCGGATGAGGTGTCCATTATGCGCAAAGAAGATGCCTCTGTGAATGATGATCCTAAACTGCCACGGGTACTCTTTATCGGTGATTCGATCTCCGGTAATTACGACAGGGCTTTTCGTGGCGCTCTCGAGGGTAAAGCCAACATCTACCACCCGCCTGTGAACTGTGGTCCTGCGACCAATGGGGCAGAGCATATTATGAACTGGCTTGGACCGTACACACAAAAAGGCTACCACTGGAACGTCATTAGTTTTAACTTTGGTCAATGGGACTTGGCAAAAGGAAGTGAGGAGACGTATCAAACGGCCCTTCATTCAGTGATTAACGAGTTGCTTAAAACGAAAGCCAAATTGATTTGGGTGAATACAACGCCTATTCCGGGCGGCTATGGTGAGGTAGCTGGAAAAGCTGTGATTTTGAAGAAAGAAAGAACCGGAAAAATGGGAACCTGGGTGCCGGGAAAGCATAAAGGCGTGATGAAAGACTACATCAACCCCTGGGCCATGGAGGTGATCTCCCAATATCCACAGATCACAATTTGCGATCAGCATGCTATCCTTTGGAACGAAAAATCCGCAGGGGATTGGCTGCAACTCGGCGGAACCAATCGTCCAAACGGGAAAGTCGATAAGAGCATTACCGATGACTACGGTGACAACCACATCCCACAAATGCAGTCGCAGATCATAGGGCGATTGCTAGCACGTCAGGTGCTTGATGCCTTAGGAAAAACCTCGGAGGCACTGAACCCCTTCGATCTCAATGAAAAAGACTTTGGAGACAAGGCGCGTGCTAGCAATCGCGGTATCGACTTCGCCGACTTAAAGGACCTCCTCCATAACGACAAGCGCCTCCGTAAATATAGCTCAAGCGAACAATAGCCAAGCTGACTCCCTGCAACCTCGGGCCGGGGGAAAGGGTATTTCAATATCGATGAATACTCTGCAATTCATTCAGATAAGAGCCAGGCAGGCAGTGGTGATCCGCTGCTGGTAGTTTTAAAAGCAGGAAACTATTACTTGAAGGAAAACAGTCCTCTGAGAAATAAGGCAGAAAACCTTGGCGGTACCTATACTGTTGACTTTGATTGGAAACCTCTTGCGAAGACTGGAAACTGGTACATCGGAGCGCTTCAATACATAAAAATATAAACTCAACCGTTCAAGCATGTTCTCATTTTCCTCGGACAAATTCAACCCAAGAGCTTACCGGTCTTTGTTGGAAATAAAATGAATTTTGTTAAACCTATAACTCTCGTTCTCTGCTGCATTTGTTTCTGTGCCCAGGCAGAAGACGCGTTCTTCAAGAATCCTGTGCTGACTCACCGACTGGATGGCAGTGAAAATGGAATAGCCAGTCTTCGCAGTGACCTTGCATACATAATGTCCTTGAGCGATGAGGAAATCCTGAAGCGGATGCCGGTACAAGTTCCGCGAATCCATAATGCCTGCCCTAATTGCAGGAAGGGCAAAAAGGAACGCGATGAATCCTAGGACTGTCTCTTATACACATCTCCGAGCCCACGAGACCGAGGCTGA
>CAJXUM010000849.1 GCA_913060855.1 uncultured Lewinella sp.
GCTTTGCCTAATGAAAAAATACATCATAATAATTCTCAGCACACATTTCAAAACAGTCTCTTAAAATTACTAGAAAAACTTCGGCTGCATGCATTGCTCAAAACATTGTAGAAAGGTTTGGAAGTCGTTTTCATTATTGTAAACATGCGGTGAAACGCGAATGGCATCTCCTCGAAAAGAAATAAACACTTGATGGGCCGCAAATAATTGCTGCAATTTTGCTTGGTCGATCTGCTTAGGTAAACGTACCCCAAATAGGTGCCCTGAGCGATAGGTTTCTTCTTCCAACTGACATCCCATTGCTTTCAATTGTTCAACAGCTGGGGTCGAAAGTGTCTTGCAATAGGCTTGAATTTGAGTCACATCCCATTCCAATAGTTGTGTGATCGCTGCTTCCAGCATCGGCACCAATATGAAGTTGCTCTGCTCCCCTACCCCATAGCGATGTGCGAAAGGTTTGTAATTCGATTGATAATTCACTAGGTTTTTAAAGTCCTCACTTTCCTGTCGATTGATCCAATTCTCTTCAATCGGTTTCCCATTATCGAAATAGGGTCCGTAATAAGCCAATCCGGTGGAATAAGGTCCTAATAGCCATTTATAGCCAGCACAAATTAGGGCGTCGGGCTGAATCGCCTCCACATCGAAAGGCAAAGCGCCGACAGACTGCGTACCGTCGATCACTAATAGCGCATCGCAGGCTTTCGTTTTCTCTCGTAAACTGATCAAATCAAATTGGGTCCCATCCGCCCAGTGGATATGAGATAAGGCCAAGACTGCCGTTTGCTCATCTATCTGCTCCAAAATCGCTTCAGTCCAGGCCAAACCCCGCACGCGCTCAGTTTGCGGGAGTTTCACCACACGGATTTCTCCGCCCTTTTCCATCACCAGTCTTTCCCAGACGTAGTAATTACTGGGGAATTGCTCTTCTACCACCACAATATTGAATCCGGGCTGCATAACCACATTATTGGCAACCGTCGACATTCCATAAGAAGCTGCGGGTATTGGCGCAATTCGATCAGGATTATCCACATTTATGAGTTGAGCAAAGGCCTGTTTAAGGTCCTGCAGCGGCTCATAAAAATCATTGACATGAATAGAATAGGGGATACTTTTACGTTGGACTTGAAACTCGCCTTTCGAGGCCACCTGTTTTAGCAAAGGCGACATATAGGCACAGTTAAGATAGCTTACTTCCTCGGGTAAACTAAATTTATCAGATTGACAATCGAGCATTCCTTACACTATTATGGGTGATAGCCGGCAGCAGTACGAGATCTTATCCTGTTAGGATTTTTCTTTCACTACCTCCAGGCCAAGTGCTTTTCCTTGACTTAGCATGTATTCGTAAGCAGCCGTAAAATTATTCTCTATAATACCATCTAAGATCGCCTCACGGATCGCCATTTTTATGGTCCCGACTTCACGAGAAGGGGAAATTCCAAAAGTTTCCATGATGATCTCACCGGTAATTGGCGGTTGCCAGTTGCGTAATTGGTCCTTCTCTTCCACTGTCTTCAATCGCTCACGAACCAAGTGGTAATTTTCTAGGTATCTCTTTACTTTTTTTGAATTTTTGGAAGTAATATCCGCTTCGCACAACAACATCAAATCATCTATATCATCTCCTGCTTCAAACAGCAAACGGCGAATGGCAGAATCCGTTATATTCTCCTTGGTTAGGCTGATCGGCCGCAAATGCAGAAAAACCAATTTTTGGACATATTTCATTTTATGATCCATTGGCAATCGCAATCGGCGAAAAATCGTAGGCACCATCTTGGCGCCCAGGGCTTCGTGTCCATGAAAGGTCCAGCCTTGTTTATTATTAAAACGTTTGGTGGGCGGTTTGGCAATATCGTGTAAAATCGCCGACCACCTCAACCAGAGATTATCTGTTTTTTTAGATAGGTTATCCAACACCTCCAAGGTATGATAGAAATTATCCTTATGTCCAATACCATTTCTGATCTCAACACCATGCAAATTGGCCATCTCGGGTAGCACAATTTTCATCAAACCGGTTTTAAACATCAGATCCAAACCGACCGATGGTTTAGGAGCGGCAATGATCTTGTTGAGTTCCTTTGCAATCCTTTCCTGTGAGACAATATTTATCCTTGACTTATGATAAGCAATCGCGGTGAGGGTTTCCTCTGAAATAGTAAAGCCCAATTGGGTGGCAAAACGCAATCCACGCATCATCCGAAGTGGATCATCCGAAAAGGTTTTCCCAGGCTCAAGAGGGGTCTGGATTATTTTATCCTCAATATCTTGTAGGCCATTGAATGGATCAATAATAGTTCCAAAGTCTTCTTCATTAAGGCTTACCGCGAGGGCATTGATCGTAAAATCACGTCGATTCTGATCATCTTCCAAGGTTCCTGCCTCCACTGTGGGTTTGCGCGAATCGTGCCGATAAGACTCCTGGCGAGCCCCTACAAATTCAATTTCCAAGCCGTTGTGCTTGATCATCGCCGTCCCAAATCGTTTGTACACTGTTACTCTTGGGCGGGGCATCAACTGAAAGGCAACATTCTGAGCCAGCTCAATTCCACTTCCTACACAGACGATATCCATATCTTTAGAGGGGCGTGCGAGTAAGCGATCTCGAACATACCCTCCTACAACATAGGCCGGATACCCCAGCTCTTTAGCCGTATCACCTATTAATTTAAATACTCTTCGCTCAAATGCCTTGATATTAAATACCACGTGTGTTGCGTTGATTAAACTAAAGTCGATGGTTCGTACCTACTGTATCGTTCTTCAATCTGGTCCAACACTTCATAAACATTTGCTGGATCATCTTGGGTTACTAGTTCTCTTCTATAAGGTTTCACATGCGGAAAACCTCTGAAATAATTGGTGTAATGGCGCCGCATCTCCAAAATCCCTAATTTGGGCCCTTTCCATTCAATCGAATGGGTCAGGTGTTGACGGGCAGCATCAACGCGTTCTTCCACTGTTGGAGGGGGCAAAATTTCTCCTGTCGCAAAGTAGTGCTTAATTTCTCTAAAAATCCAGGGATAGCCTATACTTGCACGGCCAATCATGATTCCGTCGACGCCATAGCGCTCGCGATACAACTTAGCCTTTTGCGGACTATCGATATCTCCATTGCCAAAAATCGGGATGTGAACGCGTGGATTTTCTTTAATTTTTCCAATTAAAGTCCAATCTGCCTCTCCCTTATACATTTGCTTTCGGGTCCGGCCGTGAATAGAAAGGGCCTTAATCCCAACATCCTGCAAACGTTCTGCTACCTCTTCTATGTACTTGGTGCTATCATCCCAACCTAAGCGGGTTTTTACCGTAACGGGCAGCTTGGTAGATTTAACAATGGCGTCGGTTAGGGCCACCATTCTATCCAAATCTTGTAATATACCCGCACCCGCCATTTTACAGACGACTTTCTTGACAGGGCAACCGTAATTGATATCCAATACCTCAGGTTGGGCTTCTTCAACGATTTCCGCAGCACGGCGCATCGAATCCATTTCCGCACCGAATATCTGAATACCAGCTGGGCGTTCGTAATCGTATATATCTAGTTTTTGTACACTTTTATGGGCGTCACGTATCAGTCCTTCCACAGAAATAAACTCTGTGTACATCATATCACAGCCCTGTGCTTTGCATAGTGCACGAAAGGGTGGATCGCTCACATCTTCCATGGGAGCTAAGAGGAGAGGAAATTCCCCCAATTCTACATTATCTATCTTTACCATATCCTATATTAACAGCAGGAATTCAAATTAAGGCACAAAAATACAATGATTTATTTAAAGATGCATTGTGTTGCCTCAATAGTAACAGTTTTGAGGGCACTAAAATTCAGAATAAGGCCTCGCGCTTATATTTTTTTTAAAAAAAAACGACCCTGTCTATGATCTGTCTCTTATACACATCTCCGAG